>CANJDA010000009.1 GCA_947472705.1 Flavobacteriaceae bacterium | reverse complement strand
TGGTGCCTAAAAGGAACCAACCACAGGAACTAAAAAATAAGAAATAATAGTAAAACATTTTGTTTTTTATTTCTCCCCATTTATAGAAATAAAGTAACAATAGCAGGAATAATAAGAAATTAACAAATCGTAAGGCAATATAATCTTTTAAGAAAAATGAAAAAGGATATATTAATAAAGTGTAGGTTAGCCCAAATCCTTTTTGAATTGCACTTATCCAACCATCAGATTTTACAAATTGTAAGTCGAGTATAAATCCACATTCATCCCCATCTGCCCGTGGTGTTGACCCATGAAAAATAAAAAATAAAATAAAAAAACAACCAACACCTATTTTAAATGCCGGAATGATATATTTGTCAAATTTTGTTTCCATTGTTTAGTAATGATTGCTAATTTTATTTGAGCTATAAAATAAAGCCATTTTTTTTAAAATATTACAATATTTATACGATATATTTAGTTCGAAATATATTAGGTTTAAATATGTTTAAAAGAAGCTATTTATATAGGGCTTAATTTTTTTTAAAGATAAATTTTAATGACTTTTTGCATCATCACTCACGTTAATCACGGTAAACAGCATGAAAAATATTATGCCTATTTGCCCTATGTCAGAGAAATGAATATATGGTTGAAGTATGTTGATAATGTTATAGTTGTAGCACCTTTAACACTCAATGAGAAAGATGCAATTTCATTAGAGTATCTTCATTCTAATATTGATTTCAGAATTATTCCAGAATTTAATTTGATAAGCATTGTATCAAAATGTAAAACTCTCATTGCATTACCTAATATTTTATACGCTATCTATAAAGCAATGAAACAATCTGATCATATTCACTTGCGATGTCCTGGGAATATGGGTTTGTTAGGAGCTATTGTACAAATTCTTTTTCCAAACAAGCCAAAAACAGCAAAATATGCAGGAAATTGGGATCACAATGCAAAACAACCCATTACTTATAAATTGCAAAAATGGATAATAAGTAATACTTTTTTAACCAAGAACATGAAAGTTTTGGTTTATGGTGAATGGGAAAATAGCACTCATAATGTCAAACCTTTTTTTACTGCAAGTTATTATGAAAATGAGAAATTGGATTGTAGTCCAAGACCATTAAAAGAGAAAATATCTTTTCTTTTTGTTGGAACGCTTTCTAATGGTAAACAGCCGCTTTATGCTGTGAAGATGGTGGAGCAATTATATAAAATTGGACATAATGTACAACTTACACTTTATGGAGAAGGTAATGAAAGGAAATTGCTCGAAAGCTATATAAGTGAAAACAATTTGGATAAAATAGTTTTCCTAAAAGGAAATCAAAATCAGGAAACGCTTAAGCAAGCATATTTAGCAAATCATTTTGTAGTTTTACCATCGCTCAGTGAAGGTTGGCCAAAGGTAGTTGCTGAAGCAATGTTTTGGGGGTGTTTGCCTATCGCATCGAGTGTTTCTTGTGTTCCAAATATGCTTGATAAAGGAAAGAGAGGTATGATTTTAGAAATGAATTTGGATAAAGATGTTAAACAAATTGAAGCTCTTCTAACTGATGAGAATGACTTTAAAAATAAAATTAGTAAAGCAATAACTTGGTCTAGAAATTATACATTAGACGTATTTGAAGAAGAAATTAAAAAAATGGTGCAAGCATGAGAATTGTTCAGATAATTGACTCCCTCGAAATAGGAGGTGCCGAAAAAATGGCCGTTAATTACGCAAATGCTCTTGCAAATGAAATAGCGTTTTCAGGACTAATTGCTACTAGAAATGAAGGAGATTTAAAGTCGCGCATTAATACTAATGTACATTACTTATTCTTAAAAAAGAAAAAAACCCTCGACTTAAGTGCTGCCAATCGATTGAAACAATATTATAAAAACAATAATATTGATTTTGTGCACAGTCATGCTAGTTCTTATTTTATAACTCTTTTGGCCAAAATAATGTATCCCAAAATGAAGATTATTTGGCATGACCATAATGGTTTAAGTGAATTTGTCACAAAACAAAAGAATACAGTTATACAAATTGCTTCGTTATTTTTCAGCGGAATAATTGTAGTGAATTACCAGCTTAAAAATTGGGCTGAGACGAAACTGAATTGTAAAAAGGTAATTTATTTGCCCAATTTTACAGAAGTAAAAGAGAACATGCCACCAGAAACTTTTTTAAAAGGAAATCAAGGCAAAAGAATTTTATGTTTAGCTAACTTGCGTCCTCAAAAAAATCATTTTTTGCTTTTAGAAGTAGCTCAAAAATGCAAAGCAGATTTTCCCGATTGGACCTTTCATCTTGTAGGTAAAGATTTTGAAGATGAATATTCGACAATTATTAAAAATAGAATAGTTGATAATGATTTGCAGAAAACTGTTTTTATTTATGGTTCAAAAAATGATGTTGCGAATATTATTAATCAATGTGAAATTTCTGTTTTCACTTCAAATTCTGAGGGTTTACCAGTGGCACTAATTGAGTTTGGGTTGTGTAAAAAAGCAGTTTTATCTACAGCTGTTGGTGAAATCCCTTTGGTTATTGACCATGAAAAAAATGGATTTATTGTTGAAGCAAATGATGCACAAAGCTTTTATGATTACTTAATAAAATTAATAAATGATTCAACATTAAGAGCTGATTTAGGTAATGCTTTGTTTGAAAAGGTGGTTAGAAATAATGCTCAAGGTGCAGTGATTAAAAGATATTTAAACTGGTTAGTAAACAATAATGATGAAAATTAAAGACAGTCAATACATTTTACTCATATTACTTCATATTGCAATTGGGGTTTTAGTTTATTTGATGCCTTTTTTGGCAGCAATATATGGATTGGCTATATTTTTATTTGGATTGTATTATGTCATAAAAAGGAGAAACAAAAACAACGAAGTGCTTTTAGTTTCTGCTTATATAGTTGGTAGCGATGTTTTTTTGAGAATGACAGGAGGTTCATTACTCTATGAGTTTTCAAAATATGGTGTTATTATTTTCCTAACAATTGGAATGATTTATAGTGGATTTTCAAAAAAGTCAATACCCTATTGGATCTTTTTGATACTATTAATACCGGGTATTTTTGTTGCTACAGAAACTTTAAACCTGCAATCTGATTTAAGAGTATCAATTATGTTTAATATCTCTGGGCCTTTTTGTTTAGGTATAGCTTCTATCTATTGTTATAATAGGGAAATTAAATTTTCACAAGTCAATGATATATTACTCTTCCTGGGCTTATCTGTAATTTCAACCACTGCTTATCTCATATTATATACACCCGATTTAAAAGAAGTGCTAACCGGTACTGGCTCAAATGGAGAAACTTCTGGTGGATTTGGTCCCAATCAAGTAGCCACTATTATGGGATTAGGAATGTTTATTTTCTTTTCAAGATTAATATTTATATCCAAAAATAAATTAATCTTTTTTATCAATCTAATTATAGCTTGTAATATCACATATAGAGGATTGGCCACTTTTTCAAGAGGAGGAATGATTACGGGCTTTGTGATTATTTTAATTTTGTTGTTATTCCTTTATAAAAACTCTAATAGATCAGGAATGTATAAACTCAATTTGCTATTTATATTTATGGCAATTGTTTTTAGTTTTATATGGATTTACACGTCAAATCAAACAAGTGGATTAATAGATAAACGTTATGCCAATCAAGATGCAATGGGAAGGGAGAAAGAAAGTAAACTAACTGGTAGAGAAGAAATTATGGAAAGTGAAATAGATGCATTTTATGAAAGCCCCATACTAGGAATAGGTGTTGCAAAAGGACTAGAATTACGTTATGAAAAAACTGGGCAATTTATTACTTCTCATAATGAAATAACAAGAACAATTGCTGAACATGGTGCTTTAGGAATTTTAGCTCTTATTATTTTGTTTCTTACTCCCATATTTTTATATCTAGACAATAAGGAGCACATTTATATGTTTTGTTTTTTATTTTTTTGGCTGTTAACTATTAATCATGCAGCTATGCGAATTGCTGCTCCAGCCTTTATTTATTCATTATCTCTTTTAAAAGTTACTTTTGACAAAGAATTGAAATCACCTTAAATCCGTTATTTTAAATAAATGATTTCATAGATTTTATTACTGTTTACAAGTATTTTATTTATTAACTTGCAGCTCAAAAGTTGACTTTTTTTACTATTATGAACAAATTTAAGGAGATACATTTTGAGATATCGGAAAGAAAAATTCTACTCCGTATTTTTGATGTTATTTTTGTATTATTTTTTTTATACTTAGTTGGAGTTATTTTTAGATTTAATTATTTCATTATTTCCACCACTAATTTTTATTGGACTATAGTTTTAGGATTATATCTAAATTTTTTAGGTTCTGTATTTGAAATGTATAATTTGCAAGTGGCAAGTAATCAATTTCAAATAATAAAAAGCATCATTCTTACCTCGTCGACTACTGTTTTATTATATTTATTAACTCCCATTTTTACACCAGTTTTACCCAATAGGCTTCAAATTGTAATTTTCTTCTTTGCCATTTTTGTTGCACTGTTTACATGGAGAATTATTTATGTTCATTTTTTTGCCTCAAGCCGTTTTTTGAAAAAAGTAATTTTAATTTGTGACAAAGAACAAGTAAAAGAATTAGTAAGTGGATTAGAAAATGTAGATCCGCATTATAGGGTTTTGGGCTATGTTAATTCTGATAGTTCTGATGAAAGCAAAATATCATTTGTTAAAGTTAAAAATATTGACATTAATAATTTAGAAAAATTTGTCAAAGAAAATTCCATTTCTGAAATAGTTATTGCATCCCAAAAAACCGATGGAATAACCGTTGGGTTATATAACCAGTTAATTCATTTGCTTGAAAACGGATTTATTATTAGAGAGTATACCCAAGTTTATGAAAATATAACACAACGAATCCCGGTACAATATGTTTCCCGAGATTTCTACCGTTTTTTCCCCTTTAGCAGAAGTAATCAAAATCATCTCTATCTTATTATAGTAAGGTTTTTGGAAGTTATTATTTCAATTATTGGTCTTAGTGTTGGATTCGCTTTGGTGCCTTTGGTATTTATTGGTAATATTCTTGGTAATAAAGGTAATTTGTTTTATACCCAAGAAAGAGTTGGGAAAAACGGGAAAGTCTTTAGAATTGTTAAATTCAGAACCATGATAAAAAATGCCGAAAAAGGAGGGGCTGTTTTTGCAACAACCAATGATTCAAGAGTTACTCCTTTTGGTAAAATGCTTCGCAAGTCTCGAATTGATGAGTTTCCTCAGTTTTATAATATTTTAAAAGGAGATATGGCGGTTATTGGACCAAGGCCTGAACGTCCATTTTTTGTTCAAGAAATTGCCGAAGTGATGCCCTTTTACGAAACACGCCACGTGATAAAACCTGGATTAACAGGTTGGGCACAAGTCAATTATTCTTATGGTGCGACAATTGAAGATAGTCTGATTAAGCTTCAATATGATTTGTATTACATCAAACACCGCAGTCTTTTCCTCGACTTCAATATTATCTTCAAAACGTTTAGTACCGTTTTATTTTACCGAGGTCAATAAATTTTTATTGCTTTTTCTTAAAAAATAAAACAGCATAAGAATTGTGCTGATAATTATTGGCATAAACATTACCAAATTTGGTTTGTTAAGCAAAATAATTACATAAACCATTAGCAAAACAATAATGAATTGGGCTATTCGTTTTACCCAAACAAAGTTTTTTCTCCAATAGTAAACTATTAAAAGCAACAATATAGGATTAAAAAGTAATACATTATAGTTTTTAGTTACCTCTTCATGAAAGGAATAAAAACCAACTAAAGATAAGAAAACTCCAACTAAACCGAGAATACCAAAAAAGAGTAGGTATGCCCAAGATTTTCGGATTAAAACAATTAATAGTAGTAATAAACTAAAACTGTAAATGTTATTCCAAAAGGGTGTTTTAGATTCAGAAGGCGTTGCTTTTAAAATTGTTCTAGGGGTTTCCGAAATTGAAATTCCTTTGTATTTAGCTACTTTTAAACTTTCCATAAACTGATTCGGCAGGAAAAGTTTTTCCCCTTTTTCATCTGTTTTTTGGCCAAAAATAATATTGATTCCTAAGTTCTCGTAAAAGTGATTTTTTAAATAAGGGTATAAAATTTGGCGATAGCTTAGGTCTTTTTCAGTAGTTTTTACTATGCATTTTTCTCCTAAAGTTTGATTCACTTTATCTACCACCATATTGGTACAGTTTCGATCAATGAATTTATAGGTATAATATTTTTCGTCAGATTGTAAACTCTTATTCAAAGTATCAAAAAGCAATTGCTTTTGTGCATCAGTCAAATTTAAACTTTGCTCATAAATTGAACGATTTTCTAATGTATATTCATAGAAAAACTCATTATAATTATAAGCAGTAACAAAATAACGCAAGTCTCCTTTAACAAATTTCAGATAGAAATTTTCGGTATTAAAATCAAAAGTACCATAGTTGTATACTACATCAAGCGCATTAGCATCGTCTTTTATTCGGATAGCAGTATGACCAAAAAGAGAGTAGAGCTCATTACCTTTTTCACAAGTTAAAATACTGACTTTAGTTGTTTTGGCTAAAGGCATTTGCCCAAAACAAAAACTATTAGAAAGCACGAAAATCAATAGAAACAATAAGGTAATTTTATTTTTAAGCATATCTATTATATGAATTTTTATCTAAAGATACTTAAGTCAACTTTTACCGAAAAAATGTTAGAGTAAAGAGCTGCACTTTGATCTCCTAAGTCGGTCAAAGCATAATCAACCTGAATGCCTTTGTATTTAAATCCTAAGCCGATATTGGGTTGAAAATTTACTTTTTTTGAACCATCGATTTGTTCAACATTTTGAAAATTTCCTACTCCAGCGCGAAGAAAAACTAAGTCGGTGTATCCAAATTCAAATCCTAAAGCAGGATCAATACTTACTATATCGGAAGCTATAACATCATTGGTTTGGGCAAATTGCATATTCAAATTGACTGCAGCAACTAAAGTATAATCATAATGGAATTCGAACTTTTTGGAAATTCCAAGCTGTGCTTTTGGTAAAGTAATTTCGGTGCTTTCGGGTGGGTCTTGATTTTGTCCGGCTACAGCATCTCTAATTTCATTGTATTTGTCTTCGTCTACAGACCAAATATTGTATGTTGTTGTAATGTCTCGAAGCATCAATCCATAATGCCAATCATTTTTATCATACTGTAATCCAACATCAAATCCAAATCCCCAAGATTTAGCAAAATTGCCAATTATTCTGCGGATTACTTTAGCATTCACACCATATCGAAAGCCTTCCATCAATGTTGGACGTTTGGCATAGGAAAAGGTTAAGCCATAATCGGCAGTTGAAAAGAGGCTAATACGGTTATAATCAATATTACCTTCGCTATCAATCAATTGAGTTGTGTTTAAAATATCATCTACACCAAATCGGATTAATGATACACCCCAAGCGCTTCGGTCATCAATTTTTTTGGCGTAAGCCGCATAATCATATTGGGCAATATTGGCAAAATAACTAGCATGCATTAATGCGGCTTCACTATCTTCAATTTGTAATAAGCCTGAAGGATTCCAATAACCCGAATTAACATCACCAGTAATAGCTGTTACTGCATTAGACATTCCTAATGCAGCTGCATCCACCCCAATATTCATAAACTCATTGGAGTATTTTCTAACGGCTTGGGCATGAGTGATTAGGCTAGTGAAAAGCAGTAGAATAGCAATTGTTTTTTTCAAGGCAATTTTTCTTTTTACAAATATCAAATAAAAATCTCTAATATAAAACGCAGAAGTCTGTAACTTATTGTATTAAATTTGTAAAACTTTTTAAAAAATTAAATTCAATTGAATGAATATTAAAGCCCAAATTCCTAACATGTTTACGATGCTCAATCTCTTTTGTGGTTGTGTTGCTGTGGTAATGGTTGCAGATTATAAATTCGATTGGGCATTTTATTTTGTATGCCTTGGGATTTTCTTCGATTTTTTTGATGGTTTTTTTGCTCGAAAATTTGGTGTAGCTGGACCACTTGGCGTTCAGTTAGATTCTTTAGCTGATATGGTAACCAGTGGTGTAGTTCCTGGATTTGTGATGTATCGATTGATGGCTTTTAGTAAAGAGTTCATGTCAGTAACTTTAGGTGTCGGGGCTTTCGATTATTACAAACTATACTTTTTAGGATTTATTATAACACTTGGAGCCTGCTACCGTTTGGCCAAATTTAATATTGATGAAAGACAATCCAATTCTTTTATAGGGTTACCAACACCTGCTAATGCTCTTTTTATTACAAGTCTTCCACTTGTAATAACCGCTTATCAAAATAACCAGCAGTTAGTTGAAATATTTATGAATAAATCATTTTTGATAGCCATAACTTTTATCAGTGCTTATATTATGAATGCGGAGATTCCGCTTTTCTCTCTTAAGATAAAGGATTTTAGTTTTGCCAAATATAAACTGCAGTTTTTCTTTTTAGCTATTTCTGTTTTGATGTTGATTTTTCTTCAGATACTGGCAGTTCCTTTAATAATTATAATTTATGTATTACTATCAGTTATCAATAATATTGTTAATAAAAAAGCTTCCGTTTAGTAAGCTTTTTTATTAATTCTTGGTAATCATATAAACTATAAATCCGAAAAACAAAGTGGCAATTAAAATTACCAAATAGGATTTTGGATTAGCGAAATTTAATGTAAAACCATAAGCTGGGTCAGGTTTTTCAATGAAAATGCGTTTATCATTTTTGTTAAAATAAAGACTTCCCCATTTCCAGTTGTTGACGTCATCATGCCAACTTTGTAATGTTTCTTTAGTTGGTTTATCCATGGTTTTAGAACTCTAATTTCTTTTTACGTAATTCGAAATTTTGTCCCAAATACACTTTTCTAACCATTTCATCTTCGGCTAATTCTTCTGGAATTCCAGCTTTTAGAATACCACCTTCAAACATCAAATACGTTTTGTCTGTAATTGCTAAAGTTTCTTGTACGTTGTGATCGGTAATCAAGATTCCTATGTTTTTATTTTTCAATTGGGCTACAATGCGTTGAATATCTTCTACTGCTACTGGGTCAACACCAGCGAAAGGTTCGTCTAGTAAAATGAATTTTGGATCTGTTGCCAAAGCTCGAGCAATTTCAGTTCTTCTTCTTTCTCCTCCAGAAAGTAAATCGCCACGATTGGTTCGAATATGTTCTAAGCTAAACTCAGCAATGAGGCTTTCCATTTTTGCTATTTGCTCTTCTTTTGTAAGCTTGGTTAGTTGTAAAACGCTTAAAATATTATCTTCAATACTCAATTTTCTAAATACAGAAGCTTCTTGTGCCAAATAACCAATGCCATTTTGAGCTCGTTTATACATAGGAAATTCGGTAATATCCATATCATCTAGGTAAATTTTTCCTGAATTTGGTTTTACCAATCCTACAATCATGTAAAATGAAGTAGTTTTTCCAGCGCCATTTGGACCTAGAAGCCCCACAATTTCACCTTGATTTACTTCCACAGAAATCCCTTTAACAACACTTCTTCCTTTGTAGGTTTTGACTAAGTTTTCGGCTCTTAATTTCATTATTTAAATTTGAAGATTTGAAAAATTTGAAAATGAGAAAATTACTCAAAATCACTTTTTAAATTGTTTTATCAAACAAATAAAATTAAAAATAACCAACTGAATAGATGTGTTAACAAATAATTGCATCTTCAAATCTTCAAATTGATTAATTTTTAAATTATTTATTTTCCTCTAAAGCTTCCCAAAATTCATAGGCTTTTCTCAAATGAGGAATAACAATGGTTCCGCCAACCAAAGTAGCAATACCCATAGCTTCCATCATTTCTTTTTTGGAAATGCCTACTTTGTAACTAGTTTCTAGGTGGTATTTGATACAATCATCACAACGTAAAACGGTTGAAGCTACCAATCCTAGTAACTCTTTTGTTTTTACATCTAACTCACCTTCAGCATAAGCATTTGTATCTAGATTAAAAATGCGTTTTACAATTTTATTATTGTCAGCTAACAATTTTCCGTTCATACGAGAACGATATTCGTTAAAATCTTCAACTAGTTTGTTTTTGCTCATCTCGTTTTTTATTTCTTACTACAACAGCGGACATCCATATACTCGCTTCGTAAATTAATAACATGGGAATGGCTACGGTAATTTGACTCACTACATCGGGAGGTGTAACTATTGCGGCAATAATCAATACTATTACAATGGCATATTTTCGATATTTTCTGAGAAAGGCAGGAGTAACCAATCCTAACTTTGTTAAGAAATACAGAATAATTGGCAATTCAAAATACAATCCACTTGCAATGACAGCTGTTTTTACCATGCCAATATAGGAATCAATATTAAACTGATTTTTCACTACACTACTTATTGAAAAAGTAGCTAAAAAGTTGACTGACATTGGCACTATAACATAATAGCCAAATAATACACCTAAAAAGAAAAGTAAGGAGGCTATAAAAATGAACGTTTTGGCATTTTTTCTTTCTTTTTCATATAAAGCCGGACTGATAAATTTCCAAAACTGCCAAAGAATGTAAGGGAAAGACAATATAAATCCAGCAGTAATACAGGTCCAGACAAAGATATTGACTTGGCCTTCCATTTCGGTATTTTGAATTATAAAGGGTAACTCTGTAATGCATATGCTATCGGCAAAACCTACATAATGTGAAGCTTCACAAAAGAATCTATATGTAATAAAACTTGGATCAGTTGGGCCAAAAATTATGGTGTCAAATATATAATCACAGAAAAAGTAGGTTATACATGCCATAATGACAACAGCTGCAGAACTTCTTACTAAAACCCATCTTAATTCCTCAAGATGGTCAAGGAACGACATTTCGTTAGTAGGTTTTTTTGGTTTCTTTGCCATTATACGATGCCTTCTTTTAAAATATCATGTAAATGGATAACGCCTTTGTATTCTCCATTATCCACAACAACTAATTGTGTAATAGAAAAATCTTCCAAGATGTTTAAAGCATCACTAACTAAATCAGTTGATTTAATTGTTTTTGGATTTTTAGTCATGATATCCTCTGCTGTCAATCCTGAAATGTTTTCTGTTTTATTCAACATTCTTCTAATATCACCATCAGTAATAATGCCGATAATTTTATCTTCTTTAACTACAGCTGTAACTCCTAATCGCTTTTCAGAAATTTCAATTATTACTGTTTTAACACTTGAGTTTGGCTCAACAACTGGTTTGTGAGTGGCATCAAGCACTTCTCCAACACGCAATAGTAACTTTTTGCCTAAAGCACCCCCTGGATGGTATTTTGCAAAATCTTCAGCTGTAAAATTCCGCATCTGCATCAAACATACAGCAATGGCATCACCAATAACTAATTGAGCTGTAGTGCTGTTGGTTGGCGCTAAATTATTGGGACAAGCTTCCGTTTCAACATAAGTGTTTAAAGTGTAATCGGCTTCTTTTCCTAAAAAGGAAGTTGTGTTTCCGGTTATGGCAATTAATTTGTTGCCAAAACGTTTTAAAAGAGGAACCAAAACTTTAATTTCTGGACTATTGCCACTTTTTGAAATACAAATTACGGCATCGCCAGGTTGTACCATACCCAAATCGCCATGAATGGCTTCTGAAGCATGAAGAAATAGGGAAGGAGTTCCAGTTGAATTAAAAGTAGCTACAATCTTTTGAGCAATAATGGCGCTCTTTCCAATTCCGGTTACAACCAATCGACCATTAGAATTGTAGATGGTTTCTACTGTTTTTACAAAGTTGTCATCTATAAATTCTACGAGCTTTGCAACCGCCTCACTTTCTGATAAAATCGTACTTTTTGCTGAGGCTAGAATGTTTTCTTTATTTATCAAAATTGTAACTATATAAAATTTGTATGTGTGAAAGAAAATAGTATCTTTATGTTTGCAAATTTATGTAAAAATACCATTAACAAAGAATGAATTCAAACGAAATTGATATACACTCAGCTTTAAAAAAGTATTTTGGTTTCAACCAATTTAAAGGATTACAAGAAAAAGTTATTAAAAGTATTATTGCTCAAAATAATACCTTTGTTATTATGCCTACTGGTGGAGGTAAATCACTATGTTACCAACTGCCAGCATTAATGCAAGAAGGAACAGCAATAGTTGTTTCTCCTCTTATTGCTTTAATGAAAAATCAAGTTGATGCCATCAGAAGTTTATCTTCTGAAAACGGTATCGCACACGTATTAAATTCCTCGCTTACTAAAACCGAAATTAATCAAGTTAAAAAAGATATTACTTCTGGAATAACTAAACTTTTATATGTAGCACCAGAATCGTTAACCAAAGAAGAATATGTTGAATTTCTTCAAAGTGTACCAATCTCATTTGTTGCCATAGACGAAGCACATTGTATTTCAGAATGGGGACATGATTTTCGTCCTGAATATCGAAATCTAAGAAGTATTATAAAACAATTAGGCGATGTTCCTGTGATTGGTTTAACTGCTACAGCTACACCAAAAGTTCAGGAAGATATATTGAAAAACTTGGATATGACTGATGCTACTACTTTTAAAGCATCTTTCAATCGACCAAATTTGTTTTACGAAGTACGAACTAAAACCAAAAATATTGAAGCGGATATTATACGTTTCATCAAACAACACAAAGGCAAGTCAGGTATTATTTATTGTTTGAGCCGAAAAAAAGTAGAAGCAATAGCCGAAGTCTTGCAAGTAAATGGTATAAGCGCTGTTCCTTATCATGCAGGTCTTGATGCCAAAACTCGAGCAAAACACCAAGATATGTTTCTTATGGAAGATGTAGATGTAGTGGTTGCAACAATTGCTTTCGGAATGGGGATTGATAAACCCGATGTTCGTTTTGTAATTCATCATGACATTCCAAAATCTTTAGAAAGTTACTATCAAGAAACGGGTCGTGCTGGTCGAGATGGAGGGGAAGGACATTGTATGGCTTATTATTCGTATAAAGATGTTGAAAAGTTAGAGAAATTCATGTCAGGAAAACCAGTGGCCGAACAAGAAATTGGATTTGCCTTGTTACAAGAAGTAGTGGCTTATGCCGAAACATCTATGTCAAGACGTAAATTTTTGTTGCATTATTTCGGAGAAGAGTTCGATAGTGAAACAGGAGAAGGAGCAGATATGGACGATAATGTTCGTAACCCAAAAACCAAAGTCGAGGCAAAAGATCAAGTAAAAATGCTCCTCGAAGTTGTTCGTGATACCAAATACCTATACAAATC
This sequence comes from Flavobacteriaceae bacterium, assembly GCA_947472705.1. Lineage (GTDB taxonomy): Bacteria > Bacteroidota > Bacteroidia > Flavobacteriales > Flavobacteriaceae > Flavobacterium. Next base: position 16,395 of record CANJDA010000009.1, on the reverse strand, counting down.
AAAAGAGATTATTTTTACTTTAATTGGTCGAGTAAATGCTACCATTAAAGCTCATAGAACTGATGCTCAACCTTTTTTTGGTTGCGGAAGTGATTTTGAAGAACGGTATTGGATGGCATTAATCCGTCAGGTATTGGTAGACGGATTATTGACAAAAGATATAGAAACCTATGGTATTTTGAAAGTTTCCGATCAAGGTCATGCATTCATCAAAAATCCGACATCTTTTATGATGTCTGAAGATCATGAATACAATGAAGCGGAAGATGATGCAATTGTAACTGCCGCAAAATCCTCAGGAACAGCAGATGAAGCTTTGATGAGTATGCTGCGAGATTTAAGAAAAAAAGTATCCAAAAAACTGGGTGTCCCTCCATTTGTAGTATTTCAGGATCCTTCTCTAGAAGATATGGCATTAAAGTATCCTATTAATGTTGATGAGCTTAGTAATGTGCATGGTGTTGGTGAAGGTAAAGCTAAGAAATACGGTAAAGAATTTGTTGAACTTATTGCCCGATATGTTGAAGATAATGATATCATTCGTCCGGATGATTTGGTTGTAAAATCTACCGGAGCTAATTCGGCTAATAAATTGTACATTATTCAAAATATCGACAGAAAACTATCTTTAGAAGATATTGCTAGAGCAAAAGGCTTGAACATGGATGCTTTGCTGAAAGAAATGGAACAAATTGTTTATTCAGGGACTAAATTGAATATTAAATATTGGATTAATGAAATTTTAGACGAAGAACAACAAGAAGAGATTCATGATTATTTCATGGAATCAGAATCAGATAAAATAGAAGATGCTTTAAAAGAATTCGATGGTGATTATGATATAGAAGAACTGCGCTTAATGCGAATAAAGTTTATTAGTGAAGTGGCTAATTAAAAAAGAGAAGCTTTTGCTTCTCTTTTTTATTCATATAATTCCCCTCGATGGGGTTTCAAAGCATCTCTAACAATAGTCATATAATCATCTGTAACTACCATATAGGCAATTGCATACAGTTCGTTTTTAATTTCAAAACCAGTAATATTGTAAGGTAATTTTTCAATAATAATATATTCTTTTAAATGAATTTCATGATGTTCCGCTATTTTATTGGCATCAGGCCCTCTGAAATCCCAAATCAATTTAATTTTTCGCATAAAATCGTATCAATTAATTGTATATAGTTAGTTTTTTTTATATTTGATTGTCAATTTTTCAAACAAACTTTATAAACAAACAATTATGAAACAAAAGTACATTCTTTTTCTTGTTTTTTCCTTTCTTTTTATAAAAGGAACAGCACAATCTAACTATGCTGTATCAGCTATACCTTACCAACCATTTACTGGTACTTTAACTTCGTTACCAACAAATGACGATTTGTACTCGGGTGTAATTAATTTACCATTTAACTTCGACTATTACGGAGTTACCTACAATCAAGTGTTAATCAGTACAAACGGATACATTGATTTTAGAACAAATCTTGCTAATACGTATTCTCCTTTTGCGTTTTCTCAAACAATTCCTGACGCTAATTTTCCAGTAAAAAATGCTATTCTTGGAGCTTATACCGATTTGAATAATTTTAACGGAGAAGGTTCTGTGACCTACGGAGTATATGGAACTGCTCCTTTTCGTAAATTTGTAGTCTATTTTTATAATAATTCTCTTTTCTCTTGTGTAGCTTCAAAAAGCACTTTTCAAATGATTCTTAATGAAACTTCAAATATAATTGATGTTCAATTAATTGATAAACAAGCTTGCGCTACTTGGAACAGTGGAAGAACAGTTACTGGGCTTATTAATCTTGCAGGAGATGCAGGTATAGCTGCTCCAGGAAGAAATACTGGTTCTTGGACAGCATTACATGAAGCATGGCGTTTTTACAGACCAGGATATTATTCAAATTACTCATTTGTTCGTTGTGATGATGATACTGATGGAATACAAGTTTTTGATTTATCTGTAGCTGATAATGATTTAGGAGGTAATTATACATTTTATGCTTCATTAGATGATATGCAATTAAATAACCCTATTGCTAATACTTCGGCTTATATGAATGTCTCAAATCCACAGACCATTTATGCAAGTGGACTTGGAATGGTTAAACCAATTACTTTGAGTGTAATAGATTGTGCTGTTGATGCCGATACTGATGGTGTTGCTTCTGCAGATGAGGATATTAATGCTGATACAAATTTGGCTAATGATGATACTGATTTAGATGGTTTACCTAATTATTTAGATAATGATGATGACGGAGATATGATCTTAACCAATTTAGAATATGTGTTCAATAAAAATGTAGCCACACTTTTAGATACAGATAATGATGGTTTACCTAATTATTTAGACAGCGATGATGATGGTGATGGTGTATTGACATTCCTTGAAGATTATAACCAAGATGGCAATCCTTCAAATGATGATACCAATACAAATGGAACTCCAGATTATCTAGAAATGGCAGTAGCACTTGGAGTTGCTCCTGTTACTTTAGATGATAATACTATAAAAGTGTTCCCTAATCCAGCGACTAGCGTATTGAATATTCAAAATAATTCAACAGAATCGATTACATCAATAGAAATTTACTCTGTAAGTGGAGCAAAAGTAAAATCGTTAAAAGCAACAGAAACACTTACAAGCATTTCTGTTACCGATTTACAAAGTGGTGTTTATTTTGTGAAAGTTGAATTGAACAACCAAGTTGGTAATTATAAATTCGTAAAGAATTAATATCTACTTTTAATCATATGTAAAAAAGGTTTAGCGAAAGCTAAACCTTTTTTAGTAGTACTAATTTGCATTTCATTATTTTTGAAAAAAATATAAACATGCCACAGGAAATACAACTTCAGGTTTCACCCGAAATAGCATCAAACGAAAGTTTGCTCTATGAGAATGTAGCTCAACTAGTTCGAGTTTCAACTAAAGTGGTACAAAAAGTAGTGGTATTAAAGCGTTCTATTGATGCACGTCAAAAAGCTATTAAAGTTAATCTTAAAGTTTTAGTGTACTTAATAGGAGATCAATATGATGATCAAAAAATTGAACTTCCTCACTATCAAAATGTTTCCAATGCCCATGAAGTAATCATCGTTGGTGCAGGCCCAGCCGGACTATTTGCAGCATTACAACTTATAGAATTAGGATTGAAACCAATTGTTTTAGAACGAGGAAAAGATGTTCGAGGTCGTCGTAGAGATTTGAAAGCCATCAATGTAGATCATATTGTTAATGAAGATTCTAATTACTGTTTTGGCGAAGGTGGAGCCGGAACCTATTCAGACGGGAAACTATATACTCGTTCCAAAAAACGTGGTGATGTTGATAGAATTCTACAGTTATTGGTTGGTTTTGGTGCCACACCAGATATTTTGGTAGAAGCACATCCTCATATCGGAACCAATAAATTACCTCAAATCATTCAGGACATTAGAGAAAAAATTATCGAATGCGGAGGACAAGTTTTGTTTGAAACAAGAGTAACTGATTTTATTATAAAAAATAATGAAATTCAAGGAGTAATTACTCAAAAAGGCGATACGATTTCTGCCAATAAAGTAATTTTGGCCACAGGACACTCGGCTCGTGACATATTCGAATTGTTAGATAGAAAAAAGATTTTCATCGAAGCCAAACCTTTTGCATTAGGCGTTCGTGCTGAACATCCACAGGAATTGATTGATAAAATTCAATATAGTTGTGATTTTCGAGGCGAATATTTGCCGCCAGCTCCTTATTCAATAGTGAAGCAAGTCAACGGTCGTGGAATGTACTCCTTTTGTATGTGCCCAGGTGGTGTGATTGCACCCTGTGCCACGAGTCCAGGAGAAGTAGTTACCAATGGTTGGTCGCCTTCCAAACGTGATCAAGCTACTGCCAATTCTGGAATTGTAGTCGAATTAAAACTAGAGGATTTCAAGCCATTTGCTAAGTTTGGAGCATTGGCCGGAATGGAATTTCAAAAAAGTATCGAACAAAAAGCGTGGCATTTAGCTGGGCAAACTCAAAAAGTACCTGCACAACGCCTTGTTGATTTTACTCAAAATAAAGTTTCGGCTTCAATCCCAAAAACATCTTATGTCCCCGGAACTACTTCGGTAGAAATGGGACAAGTTTTCCCAGGATTTTTGACTCAAATCATGCGAGAAGGTTTTATAGAATTTGGGAAATCAATGCGGGGATACATGACTAATGAAGCTATTCTTCATGCGCCCGAAAGCAGAACTTCTTCGCCAGTTAGAATACCCCGTGACGCTGAATCTTTGGAACATATTCAAATTAAAGGGTTATATCCATGTGGAGAAGGCGCCGGATTTGCTGGAGGAATTATCTCAGCAGCCATTGATGGAGAAAAATGCGCACTGAAAATTGCTGAAATTGTACTAAAATAAATTACTGAATTTGATGATTAACGTTAAATTTATTTAGTCAAAACAATTAGCGAAACACCACCAAACATCTTTACGGCAAAATCTTTATCTATCATGTACAATCCTTTTCGTATCAGAAATAAAATTCGAGAGCCTAATGATTTTCTTCTTTCTTTAAAATCAAAAAACCATTCGGTATAAAAGAAGTCTACTATTTCAAATCCAGAATCAGCTAATGTTGCAATGGCTGTATCTTTTGTGAAATAATGCAAATGACCCAAATTTTTGCGTCTGTGCATTATGCTATTGGTCAACAAACCCATAACTGTAATGTCTAAAGGAATATGAAAAATGGTGTTTTTAGCTTTATTATTACACAATTTCAAGAAGCCTAAATAATCATCAACATGTTCAAAGACATCCATCATGAGTAACAAATCAAATTTTTCAGTTGTCTCTAAAAAATTCTCATGTTTAAAGGTTAGCCTTTCTTTTTCTCTTTCTTTGGCAAGGTTTATGGCGTCAATCGAAATATCATAACCGGTAAAATTTACATCATTAGCCATTGACATATGAAGTTGATTTATTATTTCACCTGCACCACAGCCAATTTCAGCTACAGTTTTTGGATTAACACCATTACGATTTAATATTTTATTAATTTGTGATGCTTTCCAAGCGGAATCTTCAGTATGCCAAGTTGGATTATTTTTTAAATATTCTCCATTCTCATCAGTGTAGATTTTTTTTGCCATAAGTAACGATTATTAATAGTTGCAAAAAGGAAATTTGTTTTTTACAACCGGGTAAATTTAGTATAAAAGATTGCAAGTACAAAATGGCTTTTTAACTTTCATAAAAACACTTTTTGGTAAAATAAAAAAACCGGAAAACTACTTCCGGTTTTTCGAATTAATAATTATTTTTTTTTCAATCTACTTTTAAAGACTTTTCCAAATTTTTCCAATTTAGGTTGAATCACTAATTGGCAATAGGGCTGGTCTTTATTATTTTCATAATAATTTTGATGATAATCTTTGGCTTTGTAAAATGCTTTAAAAGGTTCTAAAGTGGTTACGATTTTAGAACTGTAAACATTTGCCTTATTCAGTTCGGCTATAATCGATTCAGCAGTTTTTTTCTGTTCTTCAGTTGCATAAAAAATTACTGAGCGATATTGTGTCCCTGCATCAGCTCCTTGACGATTTAAAGTGGTCGGATCATGAACTGTGAAGAAAACTTTAAAAATTTCATCCAAATTGGTTTTGGTTTTATCAAAAGTAATTTGCACAACTTCGGCAGCACCTGTAGTTCCGGTACAAACTTCTTCATAGCTAGGATTTTCAAAGGTTCCACCAGAGAAACCAGATACTACTTTTTCGACACCTTCTAATTGTTCATAAACAGCTTCTACACACCAGTAACAACCTCCTCCTATTACAATTGTTTCTAGATTACTTTTGTTATTAGAAACGACATCAGGAACAAAATCTAATGAAACAGCATTCATGCAGTAGCGTTTGCCAGTAGGCTCAGGTCCGTCGTCAAACAAATGGCCTAAGTGACTGTTACATCTTCCACAAAGTGCTTCAGTACGTTGCATTCCAAACGAATTATCAGATTTGAAAATAACACTGTTTTTATTTTCTTGCTCAAAGAAACTTGGCCAACCACAACTACTCACAAACTTTTGTTCTGACTTGAATAATTTATAGCCACAAGCCGCACAATAATATGTTCCTTTGGTGTCCGATTTCCACATGGTACCTGTAAATGATCTTTCGGTATCTGCATGACGGGCTACAGCATACAAATCAGGTGACAAAACTTTTTTCCATTCAGTGTCAGAAAGTTCAAGTTTTTTGGTGTCAGTATTAGAGTAGTAAGGGTTTTCAGGCTTAGAGATTACATTTTCCATAGCAGTTGTTTTTGTTGTTTTATTTTCAGTTTTGTTGTTTTGTCCACAAGCGGTTAACATAAACATTGGGAACAAAAGTAAATAGTTAAAGATCGATTTTTGCATAGTTCTTGTTTTTAAATCTAATACAAATTTACACTACATACACGAGTCGAATTGTCAGTTAGATTACAAATTATGGTTATTTAAGGAAAGTTTAACTGTTGTTCATTTGGAAGAATAATTGAGGCTTGTTTTTTTTCGTATTTTTGAACGTTTAATAAAAGTTATGGGAGAAGAAAAAGTAATCTTGGTAAATGAACAAGATGAACCTATAGGGTTGATGAATAAGTTGGAAGCGCATGAAAAAGCGCTGTTGCATCGTGCTTTTTCAGTCTTTGTATTGAATAGTGAAAATGAAATAATGTTGCAACAACGGGCTCATCATAAATACCATTCGCCATTGCTTTGGACAAATACATGCTGCAGCCATCAACGAAAAGGTGAAACTAATATTTTAGCCGGAACGAGAAGATTGTACGAAGAAATGGGTTTTAAAACCGAGCTTAAAGAATTGTTTCATTTTATCTACAAAGCGCCTTTTGATAATGGTTTAACAGAGCATGAGTTAGATCATGTAATGATTGGTTATTATAATGACGAACCCATTATTAATACAGAAGAAGTAGAAAGCTGGAAATGGATGAAGATTGAAGAGGTAAAAAATGATATGCTTCTTAATCCCAATATATATACTGTTTGGTTTAAAATCATTTTCGACGAATTTTATCATTACCTAGAAGACCATAAACTATAATTATGAAAGTAACAGTATCAAGAAAGGCTCATTTTAATGCTGCGCATCGATTATATCGTAAAGATTGGTCGATGGAAAAAAACGATGCGGTTTTTGGCAAATGCAATAACCCTAACTTTCACGGTCATAATTACGAGTTAATCGTTTCAGTAACTGGCGAAATTGATCAAGAAACGGGATATGTTATGGATGTAAAAATACTGTCTGATCTAATTAAAGAACATATAGAAAATGCATTTGACCATAAAAATCTTAACCTAGATGTTCCCGATTTTGCTGATTTGAATCCGACAGCCGAAAACATAGCAGTAGTTATTTGGCATAAACTTCGAAAACATATAGATATTCATAAAGAATTAGAGATTGTTCTATATGAAACACCTCGAAATTTTGTAACCTACAAAGGCGAATAATGGCGTTGCAAGTTGGAGATACTGTTCCTCATTTTTCTGCTATTGATAGCAATGGATACCCTTTCGAAGTTAAAGACTACCTAGGTCAACCAATGGTAATTTATTTTTATCCAAAAGATGATACGCCTGGTTGTACTGTTCAAGCCTGTACTTTTCGTGATAAATATGAAGATTTCAAAATGTTAGGTACCGAAGTTATAGGCATTAGTAGCGATAATTTGGCATCACATCAAAAGTTTGTTTCAAAATATAAACTTCCTTTTATATTACTTTCTGACACAGATAAAAAAATTAGAAAAGAATTTGGTGTTCCTAATGATTATCTTGGATTAATTCCAGGTAGAGCTACTTATGTTATAGATAAAAAAGGAATAGTTCAATTCATTTTCGATAGTATTTCGGCTAAAATACATATCGAAAAAGCCCTTGAAATAATCAAAACAATGTAAGTTTGCTGTAAATCACACCAAATGAAATTATATCCATTACAGTTCGAACCCATTTTAAAAGAAAGAATTTGGGGTGGAACAAAATTAAAAACTTATCTCAACAAACCAATAACATCAAATATTACGGGTGAAAGTTGGGAAATATCTACTATTGAAAATGATATTAGTATTGTTTTAAATGGAAATTTAAAAGGAAAATCATTGAATGAATTAATAAATGAATTTCCTGAAGCTATACTTGGGACAAAAGTTTATGAGCAATTCGGAAAACAATTCCCATTACTCTTCAAATACCTTGATGCTCGTGAGGATTTATCAATTCAAGTACATCCTAATGATGCTTTAGCAAAGAAAAGACATAATTCTTTTGGTAAAACCGAAATGTGGTATGTGATGCAAGCCGATCTTGATGCCCAATTAATTGTAGGTTTCAAAGAAAAATCATCTCCAGAAGAATATCTTCTTAACCTAAAAAATAAATCTTTAGTTAATATTCTCGATACAAAAAAAGTAAAGCAAGGCGATGTTTTCTTTCTTGAAACAGGAACTGTTCACGCCATTGGCGCCGGAATTGTTATTGCCGAAATTCAGCAAACATCTGACATAACTTATCGCTTGTACGACTTTGATAGAGTAGATTCAAATGGTAATTCTCGCGAATTACACGTTGATTTGGCTTTAGAAGCTATAAATTATGAAATTGTTGATGCTCAAAAACAATATTCAAAAAAAGAGAACTCATCGAATACAATGGTGAATTGTCGCTATTTTACAACCAATTTCATTCCTCTCATTGGCGTTGTTGAAATTAATAAAAACCAAGAATCTTTCACAGTTTATATGTGTGTAGAGGGTGATTTTCAAATTCTTTTAAACGGAGAAAGCTTTAACTATCAAAAAGGAGACACCGTTTTAATTCCAGCTGCTGCAACTGATTTTCAACTAAATGGTAAGGCCTCAATCTTAGAAATTTATATTTCGTAGTTTGTATTCTAAAGATTTAATGTAGTTTTGCACTAAATTTTAAAAAATAAAAGAAAATGCCAAGTGTTAAAAATTTAAAAAAAGATATCAATTTTGTTTTAGGCGATATTATTGAAGCAGTTTACATTTATGAAATGACTTCTTCAGGAAAGCCTTCTGATAAAACCAATGCCATTATTGATGAAGCGATTTCGTCTTTTGATGGTTTGATTTCAAAAGTAAATGCAAAGAAAGTTGAGAATAAAAAAGCACATTTTAAACAAATCAACGTAGAGTTAGAACAAACTGCAAATCAATTGGTTGAAAAAATCAACGCTCTATAAGCAGAAAATAAAATAAAAAAGTGTAAAAATATTTTGGAGAATTAAAATTCACTTTTATATTTGCACTCACATTGAGACGCCAGCGTAGCTCAGTTGGCTAGAGCAGCTGATTTGTAATCAGCAGGTCGTGGGTTCGAGTCCCTCCGCCGGCTCAATACGAAACCATCACTTTTAAGTGGTGGTTTTTTGTTTTAAATTACTTCTTTGTAAACAGTTTCTATTCTATATCTTTGTCCGCTTTTTAAAAAAGAAAATTATGTTTGGAAATAAAGTATTGAAAGGAGTTTTTCTTGTTGGATTAGGAGCTACAAGCTATGGCATGCTAGCTACTTTTGTAAAATTAGCATATGCTGATATAAGTTCGCAAGGACTTCATTATACTCCAGCTGAAGTGATAACTGCTCAATTTATTATAGGAATTTTGATCATTGGACTAATTAATATTTTCCAATCTAAATTCAGTAAGGAAGTGCTAGTGAAACCATCGGTAACAGATATTAAGAAGTTAATGATAGTTGGGACTTCTACAGGATTAACGAGCATTTTTTATTACTTAGCAGTTAAATATATCCCAGTCTCAATAGGAATAGTATTGCTAATGCAAACAGTTTGGATGGGAGTTTTATTAGAAATGTTTTTAGAGAAAAAATCCCCTTCAAAAATTAAAATAGTTTCAGTATTTATTGTTCTATTAGGAACAGTATTGGCAACAAACCTTTTTTATAACAAGATTGAACTTAATTGGGAAGGTGTTGTTTTAGGGCTATTAGCAGCAGCATCTTTTACTACGACAATGTATGCTGCCAATAAAGTAGCTACTTCAATTTCTTCTGCTCAACGAAGCTTATATATGCTTTTAGGTGGTGCGGTAATCGTTTTTATTTTTGCATTACTTACGCAGCATACACCATTTAATTTTGATATTTTTTTTAAATGGGGAATAATAATTGCGCTATTTGGCACTGTTATTCCACCAATGTTATTAAATGCTGGCTTTCCATTAACTGGAATAGGTTTAGGGAGTATAGTTTCCTCACTCGAATTGCCTGTATCTGTAACAATGGCTTTTTTTATTCTTGATGAAAATGTAATTTTCTCACAATGGATTGGAATAATGTTGATAATTCTAGCCATTGTGGTTATGAATATTAACTTTAAAAAAAAATAACATAACCTTCTCACTGTTAATAAGTTTGTGAAAGCTAAAATATCCCAAGATAATTTTTCTCTAAATTTAATATATTAACCAATCATGTGTAAACATGAATTAAAACAAAACTTATGAGAAAATTATTTGCAGAATTTTTTGGCACTTACTGGCTCGTTTTTGGTGGCTGTGGTAGTGCATTGTTTGCAGCTGGAATTCCTAACTTAGGAATCGGATTTGTTGGAGTTTCTTTAGCTTTTGGATTAACAGTTTTGACTATGGCATATGCTGTAGGACACATATCAGGAGGTCATTTTAATCCAGCAGTTTCTATCGGACTTTGGGCTAGTGGTAGGTTTCCGGCCAAAGATTTGATTCCTTATATACTTTCGCAATGTTTGGGCGGAATAATAGCAGCTGGAACACTACTTTACATTTTATCTGGAAAAGGGGTGATTATCGACAATACTAAAGCAGGAGCTTTTGCTACTAATGGTTTTGGTGCTTTTTCTCCCGATGGCTATTCAATGACATCTGCTTTTGTAGCTGAATTTGTTTTAACAATGTTTTTTTTAATTATTATAATTGGAGCTACTGATAAAATGGCTAATGGAAAATTTGCTGGTGTAGCTATAGGTTTGGCCTTGACTTTAATACACTTAATTAGTATTCCAATTACAAATACTTCTGTAAATCCAGCACGTTCAACGGCACAAGCATTATTTGCACAAGGAGAACCTTTGTCACAGCTTTGGTTGTTTTGGGTTGCTCCAATCGCAGGAGCTTTAATTGGTGGAATCATATATAAACTTTTGTTAGACAATAAGGATACATTATAAAAAACAAATACTTTTATGAAGAGAAAAGAGTGGAACGTTTTATTCTTTTCTCTTTATTTTTGTTTAATGAACTTACTTTTCCCCAAAGAAAAAACAGACTTTAATCTCCCAAATGCAGAGATTGAATACTATCCTAATTTTTTTAATAGTCAACGAGCAATTGAACTTTTTGAGAAATTAAAAACAGAGATTCCTTGGCAACAAGACAAAATAACTGTCTATGGTAAAACCCATCTTCAACCACGATTGACAGCACTTTTTGGCAATGAAGGAAAGCCTTATAATTATTCAAATATTGTGATGCAACCCCATCATTGGAAACCGATGCTGATGTTTATTAAAAATGAAATCGAAGATATTTGCTCAGAAAATTTCACTACTGTATTGTTGAACTATTACCGAGATGGAAAAGATAGTAATGGTTGGCATGCTGATAACGAAAAAGAATTAGGAAGAAATCCGGTGATTGCCTCAGTTAGTTTTGGCGCCGAACGAGCTTTTCATTTGCAACATAATATTATTAAAGAACAGAAACTCAAAATTAACCTCGAACATGGAAGTTTGTTGATTATGAAGGGTGCTACACAGCATTTTTGGAAACACCAAATCCCGAAAACAACGAAACCTATTGGTTCCAGAATAAATCTGACCTTCCGAATAATCAAATAGTTTGTTTCAGTATATTTGAAATAAAATTAATTGTTATGGATGAAATCATTCACTATTTTTCAACGATACCTTCTTCTCATAGAGCTTTAATATTAGCGGGCGGCATTACCTTTTTTTGGTTAATTGAAACTGCTGTTCCGTTTATAAAATTTGGTTACAATAAATGGGAACATGCTAGAATCAATTTTTTTTTTACGGTTACAACCATGATTGTCAACTTTTGTTTGGCTTTGATTTTATTATTTGCTGCCAATTGGACAAATGAAAATCATTTTGGCATTTTATATTGGTTACCAAGTATGAATCCATGGCTTTTTATGATTGTTGGGTTGTTATTAATGGATTTAATAGGAGCTTATTTGGTTCACTTAATAGAGCACAAAGTCCGATTCCTTTGGCGTTTTCATTTGATACATCATACGGATATTTATATTGATACCACTTCGGCAAATAGGCATCATCCTGGCGAAAGTGTATTGCGTTTTATTTTTACTGCATTTGGAGTTTTGATTATTGGAACTCCGATGTGGCTGGTTTTTTTGTATCAAACATTATCTATAGTAGCCACACAATTTAATCATGCGAATATTGTTTTGCCCAAAAAGATGGATACTTTCTTAAGTTATTTTATAGTTTCCCCCGATATGCACAAGGTGCATCATCATTACGTTTTGCCCTATACGGATAGTAATTATGGCAATATATTTTCAGTTTGGGATAGGCTTTTCGGGACATTTAAAACACTGGAAAAAAGTCAATTGCTGTATGGTGTTGATACCCATATGAAACCAGAAGAAAACAGTCGATTAGGAAATTTATTGTCCATTCCGTTTCAGAAATATCGATCACCCAATTCTTAAGTTTTAAAAAAATATAGATTTCAATTTGGGAACTAATTATTTTTTTTATTAATATTGAAATACGAATCAATCAGTTGAAATCTATTTATTAAAAATGCTTTTACAGAAATGAAAAAAAGTAAGCTAGCAGAACTTGACAACGAACAAATAGAAAGAGTTGTCAGCATGGCTCAAGAAGAGCGAAAACCTTTTGAAGTATTGAAAGAAGAGTTTGGACTTACAGAAAATGAAGTTACCGAATTAATGCGCAAACGATTATCTAAAGATAATTTTGAGCTTTGGAAAAAGAAAGCTACTGGGAGCAAACCAAAACCAAAACCAATTATTGATGATTTCGATGATGAATTAGACAGTAAATACTATATCAAAAATAAATTTGACTAAAATGAACTCTTGCTTAGCAAGAGTTTTTTTATTTTCTATAGTTAATCAATTCTAAAAATCAGATGGTAAATGTAACTAATGGTTACCTTTGTTGACTTATTTGAAAAATTAAACTTTTTAGAAATGAAAAAACTAATTCTTAGTGCCTTTTTTGCTTTATCTATTTTCAGTTTTAATGCAACGGCTCAGAAAAAAACTCCAATAACAGAGGAGGTAAAAGTAGCTATTGATTTAAATCAGGTTAAAGATGATAAAGTAATGGTGACTATTATGCCACCAAAACTTTCCACAAATGAAATTGTATTCCATATACCTAAAACAGTACCGGGTACTTATTCATCTGATAATTATGGTAAATTGGTGGATGACTTCAAAGCATTTGACAAAAGCGGTAAAGAATTAAATACTTCAAAAACAGATGATAATTCGTGGAAAATCGCAAACGCTAAGACGCTGGAAAAAGTTACCTATTGGGTTAATGATACTTACGATTCAGAAAAAGGAACCGGATTTGGGAAAGATGATATTTTTTCACCAGCTGGAAATAATATTCTGGAAGGAAAAAATTTCATGCTAAATAATCACTGTTTTGTGGGTTATTTTGACAACAAAAAAGAGGTTAATTACAACGTAACAGTTAATCATCCTGCAACGCTTTTTGGGGCAACATCTATGATTGACAATAATAAAAGTGATACTGTAGATAATTTTGTTACTACCCGCTATTTTGATTTAGTGGATAATCCAATTATGTATTCCAAACCTGATTATGAAACTTTTAACGTTGATGGTATGGAAATTTTGTTTAGTGTTTATTCACCAAACGGAACCCATACGGCAAAAACCTTGTTACCTTATTTAGAAAAAACTATGCGAGCTCAAAAAGCATTTTTAGGTTCAATTAATTCCAATAAAAGATATACAGTTTTATTGTATTTGTCTGATATGGAAAAATCGGATGCTAAAGGATTCGGAGCTTTAGAACATCATACTTCTACCACCGTTTGTTTCCCTGAAGCCATGCCAGTAGATGCTCTTGGTGAACAAATAAAAGATGTAGTGTCACACGAGTTTTTTCATACGGTTACTCCATTAAGCATTCATTCTAAAGAGATACAATATTTTGACTACAATGCACCAAAGATGTCTAAACATCTATGGATGTATGAAGGTTGTACTGAGTATTTTGCTAATTTATTCCAAATCAATCAAGGATTAATTGAAGCCGATGAATTCTACCAAAGAATGGCTGGAAAGATTTCTAATTCTGAAAGTTTAAACGACACCATGCCATTTACAGAAATGAGCGCTAATGTTTTAGTTTCTCCATATAAAGAACAATATCTAAATGTATATGAAAAAGGAGCCTTAATCGGAATGTGTATCGATATTATCATTCGTGAAAAGAGCAATGGAGAAAGAGGTATTTTAGATTTAATGAAAAAACTATCCAAAGAATACGGCCCTAGTACGCCATTTAACGATGACGAACTTTTTGCTAAAATTACGGCATTGACTTATCCAGAAGTTGGCGAGTTTCTAAATACCTATGTTGCTGGTAAAACTCCAATTCCTTATGAGGTTTATTTTGCCAAAATGGGAGTAGTCAAAGCTAAGGTTGAGGTTCCAGGAAATCCGTTTTTGAAAGACCAATCAACACCTTATATAACAATTAATCCAACCACTAAAGAGATTGTAGTATTGCCAGAGACCGAATTGAATGATTTTATGAATACTCTAGGGTTAAAGGGAGGTGATACAATTTTAGCAATTAACGATAAGCCTTATAATTTAGACAATATCTATGAGATGATTATGGAAAGTCAAAATTGGAAAGCGGATGATGCCATTAGCGTTAAAATAAAAAGATCTGGGACTGAGCAAATCATTAATGGCAAAGTAAAATTATCAGTAATGGAAGTAGAAGGTTACAAAATGACAGACACTTCGAAAGAGAAATTAAATGCCGCTTGGTTAAAAGGATAAACCATTCAAACATAAATTTTAAATCCTCAATTTGGTCAACAGATTGGGGATTTTTTTAGTATTATTGTCACTTGATACTTTTAAGTTGAATAGAACGAAGTTAAAATTTAAAATCATGCATAAATCCTTAGTAGTCTTAATATCACTTATTGTTTTAGTTTCTTGTTCCGAGAAAAAAGAAACCAAAGACTTTGTTTTAACTGGTAATATTAAAGGATTAAAAAAAGGAACCTTATACATTCAAAGAATAAAAGACACAACTTTGGTAGCCATTGATACGATTAATATTAATGGTGATTCCCATTTTAAGACCGAGTTTGATTTGAAATCACCAGAAATGCTTTATTTGTTTTTGGATCGAGGTGTATCCAATTCGCTAGATAACAATATTTGTTTTTTTGCCGAAAAAGGCAATATGAACCTCGAAACTTCACTTGATTTTTTTACTGCAGATGCCAAAATCACAGGTTCTAAAAACCAAGAGTTATATGATGAATACCGAAAAGTGGTGTCACGCTATACAGATCAAGATTTAGAACTAATTCAGAAAAAATTTACAGCCTTTAAAGCCAATAAAACTGAGGAAATAACCAAATTAGAAGAGGAACAAAAAAATATTTTAAAAAAGAAATACCTTTATACTACTAATTTTGCAGTTAATAATGCTAATTATGAAGTGGCTCCTTATGTGGCACTTGCCGAGATTTACGACATAAATTTGAAGTATCTAGATACTATCCAAAAATCATTGTCTCCTAAGGTTTCTAAATCACTTTATGGCAAAAAACTAAACGATTTTATTACTAAAAGAAAAAGGGCAGAGAAATAAAGTACTTTTGTTATACCAATGAAAGACCTCCTTCTTATAACGCCACCCTTCACCCAACTCAATACGCCTTATCCTGCGACGGCTTACTTGAAAGGTTTTTTGAATACTAAAAACATTTCATGTTTTCAAATGGATTTAGGAATTGAAGTAATTTTAAAATTATTTTCAAAGCAAGGTTTAACAGATTTGTTTCTTACTTCTGATTCAAACTTAGGGCAATCTTCCGAAAATGCTAAAAGAATTAATCTACTTCAAGAGCATTATATTAAAACGATTGATGTTGTAATCGAATTTCTTCAAGGCAAAAATCAAACCTTAGCTCGCCAAATATGCAATGGGAACTTTCTTCCCGAAGCATCTCGTTTTGAACAATTAGACGATATGGAATGGGCTTTTGGTTCTATGGGTATACAAG
>CANJDA010000008.1 GCA_947472705.1 Flavobacteriaceae bacterium | reverse complement strand
TACACCACTACAAAATATTTGAGTAAGTGTACCACAAGAACCTGAGTAAACAGCAAAATCTAAATTTGTTCCTGCTGGTAGTATACTCTGTAAAGCAATATTTAGATAAGAATTTGTAGCAATATATTGGAACCAAACATCATCATCAGCAGTACCAATACAAGGAGCGTCAAGCGGAACCGATGAAGCCGTAGCTCCCGTAATAGTTCCAGCTGTTATTTGTCCACATTCTGCAGAAGAATTCACAGGGGCAAAAACCGCTCCTGAACATTCATCATTAATGATTAAAGTGCTAAAGTTATGACCAGAAGACCAAATGCTATTACCTCCTCCTACTGAATCAGGACAGTTTGAACGTACATAAAAAGTATATTGAGTTCCTGGTGTTAAACCTGTCCATACTACTGGATTAATTCCAACTTGAGTCCAACCTGTTGCATCAGGAAGTGGTGCTGCTGAACCAAAAGGTAGCACAAGTACTTGCCATGAAGTAACATTAGGATTTTGCTCTGTCCAACCTAATAAAGCTGAAGTAGGTGTAATTAGTGTCGCAGTTAAAGCCGATGGTTTTGGACAAGCTGGCGCTGGCGAACAAGTCACATTTGCAACCCATCCCGGATTATTAACAGAAGGGTCGCTAATAAATCTAAACGTTAAACAACCATCTACACTTGAAGAGGTAAAAGGCCCTGGTAAATTAGCTCCCGTTAAATTACCCCAATAGGCTCCTGTATAAGCTGCAATTGGTCCAAATCCTATACCATTCGCACTCGCAAGTTGTGGTGCAGAAATCGAGTTTCCATCATACACAAGTAATCCATCCCAATTCGTTTCTGTATTAAATGATGTAAAAGTAACTGTAACGACATCAGTTGTATTATTAGGACAAATAGTAACCGTAGAATCTGTACTATTTAAATAATTAGTAGTTGGCCCTTGTGGGTCATAGAAGAATCCGCCACATTCTGGAGGTGCAATTTGAGTAGTAATTGATATTGGTAAAGACCATGTACTAACGCCACCTGAAGCCGCATTACAATCACTTCTTACATATAAATTATAACAAGTAAGCTGTGTTAATCCTGTAATAACAAATGGATTTGTAGTAGCAGCAACCCATCCTGTTGTAGTATCTGTTGGTGCTGGATCTGTACAAGGTAAAGCCAATACTTGCCATGCTGTAGCACTACCAGCGTTAGTCCAACCTAATGTAACAGAATCTGATAATATAGTCGAAGCTGTTAATGCCAAAGGTTGTTGACATGGAGGTGGTGGTCCACAAGTTACATCAGCGGTCCAACCTGTATTATTTGTAAATCCGTTGGATGTAAACACAAAGGTTAAACATCCACTAGCAGCACTAGATGTTATGGCTGGTGGAATATTGGTTCCTGAAAAAGTACCAATTAAGGTAGCTGTGTTATCAGTTCCATTATAAACTCTCAATAAGTCATTTCCTGCTTCAGTAGCAAATGAGGTAAACGTAACCGTAACCACATCTCCTGGTGTATCAGGACAAATTGTAACTGTTGAATTTGAATTGTCTGCATAATTGGCATTTGGCCCAGCAGAATCAGTATAAACACCACCACATGTAGGAGGGTTTACATCTGTAGTAATTTTTTTTGGTCCAAGCCAAACGCTATTATCAGTCGCACTGCATGCTGCTCTTACATAGATATCATAACAAGTAACTGCAGTAAGGCCTGTTAATGTAAATGGGTTAGTTGCTGCATCTACATAACCTGTTGTAGTAGCATCAGGAGTTGGTGAACCACAAGGTAATGCGATAACTTGCCATGCTGTAGGCACAGTAGTATCAGCACTTGGTGGTTGTGTCCAACTAAGTGTAACTGAGGTATTAGTAATAGCTGAAGAAACTATAGCAGTTGGTCTAGCACAACCTGTCGGTGGAGCACATGTAATATTGGCTATAAAACCATCTCTAGTAACTGATGCATCACTTAAAAAGTGGAAAGTCAAACATCCATCCGGACTAGTAGATGTAAATGGTTCAGGAGCAACTGTTCCCCAGAAAGCTCCTGGAGTTGTCATTGGTCCATTACCTATAGGGTTTGTACTAAGGATTGGAGGAGCTCCAATTGAGTTCCCATTAAAAACATATATTCCATCCCAATTAGCTTCTGTATTAAATGAAACAAAAGTTACAGTTACTACATCTCCTGGGTTAGTAGGACAAATTGTTGTGGTAATATCTTCACTGTTTGAATAGGCATTAGCTGTACCCCCACTATCAACATAGTTACCTCCACATACTGGTGGAGCTACTGGTGTTGTAATAGTTGCTGGTGCAGACCACTCACTTACCCCATTTGAGGCATTACTACAATCACTTCTTACATATAAATTATAACATGTATTAGGTGTTAATCCGGTTATTGTAAATGGATTTGAAGTTGTAGAGGTCCAACCAGTTGAACTAGCCGTTGGTGCTGGGTCAGCACATGGTAACGCTAATACTTGCCAAGTTGTAGCACTTCCTGCACTTGTCCAACCTAAAGATACAGAAGTTGACAATAAAGTAGAAGTGGTTAACCCGATAGGTTGTTGACAAGCTGGCGGTGGAGCACATGTTACATTAGCAACCCAACCAGCAGCATTTGTCGTTCCGTTTGAAGTAAATACAAATGTTAAACATCCATTGGCAGCAGTTGATGTTATTACTGGAGGAAGTGTATTTCCTGAATAGGTTCCTATTAACGTACCAAAAGTATTATCACCATTATATACATTCAATAAATCGACTGCTTCGGTATTAAATGAAGTAAAGGTTACACTAACCACATCTCCAGGTGTTGAAGGACATATAGTAGTAGTAGTGTTTGCGTTATTAGGATAATTCCCAGCTGAACCACCTGTATCTACAAAAGTTCCTCCACAAACTGGTGGAGCAATTTGAGTTGTTACCTGTACAGGTCCTGCCCATAAGCTTACTCCATTTGAGGAAGCACTACAGTCACTACGTACATATAAATTGTAACAAGTGTCAGGAGTTAAACCTGTAATAGTATAAGGATTACTTGTTGTGGCCGTCCAACCAGTAGTTGAAGCATTTGGAGCTGGCGATGTACAAGGTAATGCTAATACTTGCCAAGAAGTGGCGCTACCCGCATTTGTCCATCCTAATGTAGCTGTTGTTGACAGTACAGTAGTAGCTGACAGTGCGATAGGTTGAGGACATGGCGGTGGTGGTCCACAAGTTATATTAGAAGCCCACCCTGTAGAGGTATTTGTTGCATTTGATGTAAATACAAATGTCAAACACCCATCAGTGGCACTTGAAGTAAATGAAGGTGGAATTGTAGTTCCTGAAAAAGTACCTAATAAAGTACCTAAATTACTAGATCCATTATAAACCTGTAGTATATCATTGCCTGCTTCTGTATTAAAAGCAGTAAAAGTTACCGTTACTACATCGCCAGATGTTGCTGGACATATCGTAGTTGTAATACTTTCATTATTGGAATAATTTCCAGCAGCAGCTCCAGAGTCGAGATAATTTCCTCCACATTGTGGCGGGGCAACTTGGGTAGTAAAGGTTGATGATGGTCCAACCCAGAGACTCGAACTATTAGTACAAATAGCTTTTACATAAAAAGTATAACTAGTATTAGGTAAAAGTCCTGTTGCTACATAAGGTAATGTACCATTATATGTAGTACCAACTCCTGTTGGTGTACCTGTTGATGGTACCACTTCAATTGACCAAGAAGTAGCCCCACTAGGATTTCCCCAAGTTAAAGTAGCTGTTGTTGATGTAGTTGACAAAACAGTCAAAGCTGTAGGATCGGTACATTGTTCTACCAAACTTACATTATCAACTAACCAACGGTCTCCCAAAGCAGTACCAGGTTGAGACCAAACCATTACAAAAGCAATATATACTTGTTGATTGGCATAGGCAGATAAGCTTACCGTTTTTTCTTCATAAACATTGAAGGTTGTTGTCAAAGTAGCTTCTGTCCATTCTTGCACAAGGCTATAAGATGCAGGGCTAGTTTGTACTCCTACTGCAGGAGCAACCATCACTCGGTATATTGTACCTTGATTTCCACTTGAAAAAGATCTAGTCCAAAAATGCAATTGACCATTTGATGGCACTGTTATTAAAGGACTTGCCAAATAATCTTCGGAGGTGTTTCCTGCTCCAATATTTTCTCTATTGCAATAAGCAGCATTAGTTCCCTGATAAGGAAGTGTAGCATTGATTCCCCAACGTTGTGCTAATCCAACACCATTGTCGAAAACAGCCCAGTTTCCTGTGCTTAATGTCCAGTTGGTTGATGGCAAAGCATCAGGTCCAGTTGTTGACTCAAATCCTTCCACAGTTGGCGTAAATTGGGAATAACCACTAATTGAAGCAAGTAACAACAATAATAGTAAAGTAATTTTCTTCATGAAATGAAAATTTAGTTGTTTGATTATAATTTTTTGGATAATGAAGTCCAAATTTAGTAAAAATTATGAAAAAATTAGTATTTATATTTTTTTTGATTAAATAATTGCAATTCTTTTTAAAATAAGAACCGAGATAATTGATTTTTTTTAATTTCAAATCCATAATTTTGCTACTTAATAAAACCTCATGTTAGAAAAAGAAGTTATCAATTTTGAAAGAACTGTAATTGTTGGCATCGTTACGCAACATCAAAACGAAGATAAATTAAAAGAGTATCTTGACGAATTAGAATTCTTAACCTATACAGCTGGAGGAGAAGTAATTAAACGGTTTTTTCAAAAACTAGAACGCCCAAACCCCAAAACCTTTTTGGGCACCGGGAAAATGGATGAAATCAATTACTACATTAAAGAGAATAGCATTTCAACTGTTATTTTTGATGATGAATTATCTCCTTCACAACAAAAAAACATTTCAAAAATTTTAGATTGTAAAGTGCTTGACAGAACCAATCTTATTTTAGATATTTTTGCCCAACGAGCTGAAACTTCCTATGCCAGAACTCAAGTTGAGTTGGCGCAATGTCAATATTTATTACCTCGTTTATCAGGAATGTGGACTCACTTGGAGCGACAAAAAGGAGGTATTGGTTTGCGTGGTCCAGGAGAAACAGAAATTGAAACTGACCGAAGAATTGTGCGCGATCGAATTGCATTGCTAAAAGAAAAAATCAGAACCATTGACAAACAAATGTCTGTACAAAGAAGTAATCGTGGTGCCATGGTTCGTGTAGCATTAGTTGGATATACCAATGTTGGAAAATCTACTTTAATGAATGTTATTAGTAAAAGTGAAGTTTTTGTAGAAAACAAACTATTTGCTACTCTTGATACAACCGTTCGTAAAGTTGTTATTAGAAACTTACCTTTTTTATTGTCAGATACTGTTGGGTTTATCAGAAAACTCCCTACTCAGTTAATAGAATCATTTAAAAGCACACTCGATGAAGTTCGAGAAGCCGATTTATTATTGCATGTAGTAGACATTTCCCATCCCGATTTTGAAGAACATATTGCTTCTGTGAATCAAATATTACTAGACATCAAAAGTAATGACAAGCCTACTATTATGGTTTTTAACAAAATAGATGCTTATAAACATTTAGTAATAGAAGCTGACGATTTAATTACCGAAAAAACAACCAAACATTACACTTTGGAAGAATGGAAATCTACATGGATGGGAACAGTTGGCAAAAAAAATGCTTTATTCATTTCGGCAACTAATAAAGAAAACTTCGAAGAATTTAGAGAAAAGGTATATGAAGCTGTTAGAGAAATTCACATTACGCGATTTCCTTATAACAAATTTCTTTATCCTGATTACAAAGATGCTGTTGAAGAATAGTCCGCTAAATTTTATTGCAGATAGTAAATATATCCGAAATTAAACCAAACATTCCAATCATTAGCTTGATTTTCTGGATATCTAGTAGGGTCAGGATTTAAGCCGTCTACCCAATTCGAAAAATAATATTGCCATCTTAAATCAACCATTAAATCTGATAATTCAGTTAATTTATAACGACATCCTATACTGGTTACAATTGACCAAACTGTTCCTCCTTGGTTTGTAGTGGCATTATAATATTTTATCGGTGTAGATATAGGTGTATTTAAAGGTCCTAATTCTGAATGCGCTTCAGGATCATAAAAACTAAATTGTCCTCCTAAACTAATAAATGGTGCCAATGACCCTATAGTAGATGTAAAATCTCGAATACTAAAAGGATAGAACTCTAATTGCATTCCTACATTGGTAACAGCTGTACTCCCTTTCATGGCTTTTAATTGCTCAGAAGCTAAAGAGTTTCCTTTAATCCATCTTCCAAAATGTTGCAATTTTGTTTTGTTATATGACAACTCACTTCTTACTTTGAAATGATCATTAAAATAGGTTTGAGGAGTGTAACAATTACATTCCGCTCGGTATGAAAAATTCATATAATGAATAATTCCAATACCATACCCTGTATTTCCTGCATTAGTTGAAAAATCATGACGTTCTCCATAATCAGACTGAAAAAAAACTGGACCAGCTATTACACCTAATTCATGAGAAAACCCAAACTGGGCATTACTATTAATTGTAAAAACAAATAACAGTAGTAAGGTTACGATAAATTTTTTGGGCATTTGCATACTAATGAGTTCAATTCTCGACAAATATATAAAAACATCAATCAGTTAAAAAATAAAATAAAAAATTGTTGAATTATATACGAAAAAAAACAATAAAAGTTTTAAATAACGAGAATAATAGTAGGGTTAAGTAAAATTTCTTATCATAAATATAAAATTTCTGAGAATTTTAAAAAAATTATCCTCACATTTTTAATAAAATGTATATTTGTCCGATTTTACGAAAACGATTTCTTAAAAAAACAGTAATAGTATAATTTATGTCACAAAGTATTAACTCATTTATGGAATTGGTTGCAAAAAGAAATGGTCATGAACCAGAATTTATGCAAGCAGTTATGGAAGTTGCTGAAACAGTAATTCCATTTATTGAACAAAATAAAAAATACCAAAACAAAATGCTTTTGGAAAGAATGGTAGAACCGGAAAGAGTAATCATGTTCCGTGTTACTTGGATTGACGATGCCGGAAATACACAAGTAAACCGTGGTTATAGAATCCAAATGAACTCTGCCATCGGACCATACAAAGGAGGAATCCGTTTCCATCCTTCTGTAAACTTAAGTATCTTGAAATTTTTAGCTTTTGAACAAACTTTCAAAAACAGCTTAACTACATTACCAATGGGTGGTGGAAAAGGTGGTTCTGACTTTGACCCAAAAGGAAAATCAGATATTGAAATTATGAAATTCTGTCAAGCCTTTATGACAGAATTATCGAAACATATTGGTGCTGATACTGATGTTCCAGCTGGAGATATAGGTGTTGGAGGAAGAGAAGTAGGATATATGTTTGGTCAATACAAAAGATTAAGAAACGAATTTACCGGAGTATTAACTGGAAAAGGAATCACTTTTGGTGGTTCATTAATTCGCCCTGAAGCAACTGGCTATGGCGATGTTTATTTTGCACAAAACATGTTGGCTACTAAAGGAGAAAGTTTCTCAGGAAAAACTGTAGTAGTTTCTGGTTCTGGTAACGTAGCACAATATGCTATTGAAAAAGCTACTGAATTAGGAGGAAAAGTAGTTACTGCTTCTGACTCTTCTGGTTATATCCACGATGCTGACGGAATTGATGCTGATAAATTAGCATATATTATGGAAATCAAAAACGTAAACTACGGTAGAATTTCTGATTATGTGGCTAAATATCCAAATGCAAAATATGTCGCAGGAAAACGTCCATGGGAAGTAAAATGTGATATTGCCTTACCATGTGCAACACAAAATGAATTAAACGGTGACGAAGCAAAAATGCTAATCGCTAACGGATGTACTTGCGTTGCTGAAGGAGCTAATATGCCTTCAACTCCTGAAGCAGTTACCGAATTCTTGAATGCAAAGATTCTTTTCGCACCAGGAAAAGCTTCAAATGCTGGAGGTGTGGCAACTTCAGGTCTTGAAATGTCACAAAACTCTTTGCGTTTAAGTTGGACTTCAGAAGAAGTTGATCAAAGATTAAAAGATATCATGGCCAATATTCATGCTGCATGTGTGAAATATGGAACAGATGCAACAGGTTACACTGATTATGTGAAAGGAGCTAATATAGCTGGTTTCGTAAAAGTGGCTGATGCAATGTTGGCACAAGGAATCGTATAAACCAAAATAAAACCAACCACCCGAGGCCGCTGCCGAACTGTATGGAGCGACAGCGGAATAAAAACCTAAAAAATGCCTTCAGTAATGAGGGCATTTTTTTTTTGCAAAATACAAAATCCTAACTTTTTACGTTTATACTATATTTGTATGCTAATTATTCTCACATGAAAAAGTGGTTTTTATTGATTTTTATACTGTGTATTCAACTTGGTTTTGGACAACAAAATCAAAATTGGAAAGGCTATTTCTCCTATAACCAAATCAAAGATGTATCAGAGTCAAGTACAAAATTATATGCTGCGGCTGAAAATGCATTATTTACAAAAAACATAACCACGAATGATATTGAAACCATCAATACTATAAATGGCCTTTCGGGACAAACAATTTCTGCTATTTATCACAGTGATATTTTCAATAAAACCATAGTGGGATATGAAAACGGTTTAATGATCGTAATTAACAATGCAGACGGAACTATGCTATACGTAGTTGATATTATCAATAAAAACATTCCTGCTAATATCAAAAAAATTAACCATTTTATGGAGTCAGAAGGCGTAGTTTATGTGTCTTGTGATTTTGGAATTGTGCAATACAAATTAGCAACTTTAGAGTTTGGTGATACTTATTTCATAGGGCCAAATGGTGCCGAAATAGTAGTATATCAAACCACTGTTTTAAATGGCGACATTTACGCAGTAACTCAATATAACGGAATAAAAAAAGCCTCTATAACCAACCCAAATCTGAATGATTTTGCACAATGGCAAATCTTTGATAATGGTAATTGGAATGGTATAGTAACATTCAACAATCAACTGATTGGAATGAATACCAATAACAATATTTACAAACATAACGGCACTTCATTTCAACAATTTGGAACACTTGGTCAATCTGGAGTTGATATAAGAGCAAATACAGATTATCTTTCAATAACTTCTCAAAACAATGTGTACATTTTTAATTCTTCACTTAATCAAATTGCACATATCCAAAGTTCTCAAATCACTGAATTTCCTGTTACTTTTACTTGTGCAACCACCATCAATGGAAACATCTATATTGGAACAAATGAAAATGGAATCGTAAGTGCCATGGTTTCTAATCCGTTTGCATTTCAATTTGTAATGCCCAATGGGCCGATTCGCAATAATATTTTTTCAATAAATGCCGAATCGACTAATTTATGGGCTGTTTATGGTGATTACACTGATGAGTTTAACCCTTATCCTTTGTCCTATTACGGAATTAGTAAATATGCCAACAATCAATGGTTGAATATTCCTTATAGTCAAGTTCATTTACCTGGCAGTAATGCTTCTGATTTTGTTAGGGTTACTCTAAATCCGAATAATGAAAATCAAATCTATGTTAGCTCTTATTTTTCTGGATTATTAAAATTTAATGACGGTATATTGACAGATGTTTATAATAAAACCAATACTGGAACTGATGGCCTTCAAACTATTTTTCCAACAGATCCACCAGATTCTAATATCAGAATTGAACAAAGTGCTTTTGATAAAGTTGGAAATTTATGGATGACCAATGGTCTTGTTCAAAAGGGATTGAAAGTTTTAAAAACCAACAATCAATGGCAATCCTATGACATGACAAGTATATTAGGAAATTATTTCAATACTCGTTTAGGAAAAATGGTTATTGATAAAAGTGGAACCAAATGGATTGCTACTACTATTGATGGAGTGATTGCGTATAATGAAGCGCAAAATGAATTTAAAAAAATAACCACTGGTGAAAATTTAGGCAATTTACCTATTGAAGATGTTAGAGCTTTAGCTATAGATAACCGAAATCAATTATGGATTGGAACCACCAGTGGCTTAAGAGTATTGCCCAGTGTTAGTAGCTATACTTCCCAAAATCAGATGAAAGCCAACTCCATTATTATTTTGGAAGAAGGCTTGGCTCAAGAGCTCATGTATGAACAATTTATTACAGATATAGCAGTAAACGGATCTAATCAAAAATGGG
This sequence comes from Flavobacteriaceae bacterium, assembly GCA_947472705.1. Classification (GTDB taxonomy): domain Bacteria; phylum Bacteroidota; class Bacteroidia; order Flavobacteriales; family Flavobacteriaceae; genus Flavobacterium. The sequence continues at coordinate 19,468 of CANJDA010000008.1, read as the reverse complement.
TTGGTACCGCCGATTCTGGTGTTTTCTTTTTTTCTTCCGATGGACAACAAACGATTTACCATTTTACTAAAGACAACTCTCCTCTGCCTAGCGATGTTATTAATGATATTGATATCAATGCTGTAACAGGTGAAGTTTTTTTTGTAACCGATAGAGGCATGGTTTCTTTTCAAGGTACTTCGACAAGACCTTCGGATAGTTTGGCTGATGTTTATGTGTATCCAAATCCAGTTCGCCCAGAATTTGATGGCACTGTAAAAATAGCAGGATTAATTTCAAAAGCCAATATCAAGATTACGGACATCGAAGGAAATCTGGTATATGAGACTACTTCCGAAGGCGGAACCATTGAATGGGACACCACCGCTTTTGGCAAATACAAAGTAGCTTCAGGCGTTTATATGATTTTCATTGCCGCCGAAGATGCCTCAGAAACTGCCGTTAAAAAAGTAATGATTGTCCGATAATGTTAGTCAAAACCAAAGCCATTGTCATTTCATCCTTAAAGTATCAGGAAAAAAGCCTGATCGTAAAATGCCTCACCCAATCGGATGGACTGAAAAGTTATTTTGTACCCAATGCTTTTTCGGCTAAAAAATCAAATCAAAAAATAGCCTATTTCCAACCGTTGACCTTACTCGAAATAGAAGCCAATCACAAAAATAAAGGCACGTTGGAACATTTTAAAGAAATCAAACTAGCGAACGCGTACCAAACCATCAGTACAAATATTTTCAAAAGCACAATAGTGATGTTTCTCTCCGAAATGATTCACCATAGCATACACGAAGAAGAAAAAAACGAAAACTTATTTCTATTTCTAGAATCCGCTTTGCTTTGGCTCGATGCTCATGATGATTTGGCCAATTTCCATTTGATTCTACTGCTCGAAATGACCAAATTTTTGGGTTTCTATCCAGATACGACTGATGATAATTATCCTTATTTCGAAAAAAATGAGGGTGTTTTTATTCCGTTTCAAAGCACTAGTTGTTTAACCGAACACGAAACCCATTTGTTCAAAAGACTACTCGATTTAAAATTTGACAGCAATCAAAAAGTCTTTGCCGGAATTGAACGTCAAATCCTTTTGAAATTTCTGCTTTCCTATTATAACATTCACCTCGATGGTTTTAAAAACCCAAAATCATTAGAAGTTTTAAAAGAGGTTTTTGCTTAAACAATATAAAAAGACTTTCCTTTTATTACTTATTGTAAAAACTTATAACTCATAACTTATAACTCACAACTATTTATTACTTTCGCAAACTGATTTAAGAAAACGACAAAAATGAGTACTAAGTTTACTGAATACAAAGGACTTGACTTGCCAACAGTGGCTTCAGAAGTTCTTGATTTTTGGAAAAAAAACAACGTCTTTGAACAAAGTGTAACTTCTCGTGAAGGCGCCACCCCTTATGTGTTTTTTGAAGGACCGCCATCTGCCAATGGTTTACCCGGAATTCATCACGTAATGGCACGCGCTATTAAAGATATTTTTTGTCGCTACAAAACTCAAAAAGGGTTTCAAGTTAAGCGTAAAGCAGGCTGGGATACTCATGGACTGCCAGTTGAATTAGGTACCGAAAAAGAATTAGGTATCACCAAAGAAGACATTGGCAAAACCATTTCCATCGAAGAATATAACGAAGCCTGTAAACGTACAGTAATGCGCTATACCGATGTATGGAATGACCTTACCGAAAAAATGGGCTACTGGGTAGACATGGAAGATCCTTATGTGACCTACAAATCCAAATACATGGAAAGTGTTTGGTGGTTGCTGAAACAAATCTATGACAAAGGTTTATTATACAAAGGCTACACCATCCAACCCTATTCTCCAAAAGCTGGAACCGGATTATCTTCTCACGAAGTAAACCAACCTGGCAGTTACCGAGATGTAACCGATACCACGGTGGTAGCGCAATTCAAAACGAAGCCTGAAACCTTACCAAGTTTTTTACAAGGATTTGGAGAAGTTCACATACTAGCATGGACGACCACACCATGGACGTTACCAAGTAATACTGCATTGACCGTTGGACCAAAAATTGATTATGTTTTAGTTCAAACTTTTAATCAATATACATTCCTTCCAGTAAAAGTTATTTTGGCCAAAAATTTAGTTGGAAAGCAATTTGGAAAAGGATTTTTCGCAAGCGAAGAAGCTTCTGATTTCGATAATTTCAAAGCTGGAGATAAAAATATTCCTTTCAAAACTTTAGGAGAATTTAAAGGTAAGGATTTAGTCGGAATCCGTTATGAGCAATTGATGCCATTGGCATTGCCATACCAAAATCCGGAAAATGCGTTTAGAGTAATTTCGGGAGATTTTGTTACTACAGAGGACGGAACTGGAATTGTACACACTGCGCCTACTTTTGGTGCCGATGATGCTAAGGTTGCTAAAGAAGCCTCTCCAGAAGTACCACCAATGTTGGTTTTAGACGAAATTGGAAACCCTGTGCCTCTAGTAGATTTACAAGGGAAATTTATTCAAGGCTTAGCCGGTTTATCTGGAAAATATGTAAAGAATGAATACTATGATGCAGGTACAGCTCCAGAACGTTCCGCCGATGTAGAAATTGCCATTCTGTTAAAAGAAGAAAACAAAGCCTTTAAGGTTGAAAAATACGTTCACAGTTACCCTCACAGTTGGAGAACTGACGAACCGTTATTATATTACCCTTTAGATTCTTGGTTCATCAAAGTAACCGAAATCAAAGACAGAATGTTCGATTTGAACGAAACCATCAACTGGAAGCCAAAAGCCACAGGTGAAGGGCGTTTCGGGAATTGGTTGAAAAATGCCAACGACTGGAACTTATCGCGTTCAAGATATTGGGGAATACCATTACCTATTTGGAGAACCGAAGACAAACAAGAAGAAGTGCTAATTGGTTCGGTTGAAGAGCTGTATAATGCTATCGAAAAAGCCATTGCTGCTGGAGTAGAAACAGTAAATCCATTCAAAGGATTTGAAATTGGTAACATGAGCGAGGCAAATTATGAGTTGGTGGATTTACACAAAAATGTAGTAGATACCATCACCTTAGTTTCACCATCAGGCAAACCCATGAAACGCGAAAGCGATTTGATTGATGTTTGGTTCGATAGTGGTGCCATGCCTTATGCCCAATGGCATTATCCGTTTGAAAACAAAGATAAAATAGACGAAAATAAGGACTTCCCAGCCGATTTTATTGCAGAAGGAGTTGATCAAACCCGTGGATGGTTCTATACTTTGCACGCTATTGGAACTTTAGTTTTTGATAAAATTGCCTATAAAAATGTAGTTTCTAACGGTTTAGTTCTAGACAAAAATGGGCAAAAAATGTCCAAACGTTTAGGCAATGCTGTGGATCCGTTCACTACATTGGCAGAATACGGCCCCGATGCTACGCGTTGGTACATGATTTCAAATGCGAATCCTTGGGACAACTTGAAATTTGATATTGAAGGGGTGGCCGAAGTTCGTCGTAAGTTTTTCGGAACACTTTACAATACGTATTCATTTTTTGCTCTGTATGCCAACATTGATAATTTCAATTATTCGGAAGCTGAAATTCCTTTGAATGAAAGACCTGAAATTGACCGTTGGATTTTATCCGAATTACATACTTTGATAAAAGTGGTTGATGAGGCCTATGCCGATTATGAGCCTACCAAAGCGGCTCGCGCGATTTCTGATTTTGTTCAAGAAAATTTAAGCAACTGGTACGTACGTTTGTGCCGAAGAAGATTCTGGAAAGGGGAATACGGCACCGATAAAATTGCAGCCTATCAAACCTTATATACTTGTTTGTTAACTGTGGCAAAATTGTCAGCGCCTATAGCTCCATTTTTCATGGATAGCTTGTACCGTGATTTAGTTAACACTACTGAAAAAGAAGATTTTAGCAGTGTTCATTTGGCTAAATTTCCTGTTTCGGTTGAAAACTTTGTTGATAAATCACTCGAGAGTAAAATGATGAAAGCACAGACCGTTTCGTCACTAGTTTTATCCCTACGTAAAAAGGAAATGATTAAGGTGCGACAACCTTTGCAAAAGATAATGATTCCGATACTTGACAACCATCAGCGTGCCGAAATCGAGGCTGTTTCCGATTTGATTAAAGCGGAAGTTAATGTCAAAGAAATTGAGCTTTTAGACGATGCATCTGGGGTTTTAGTAAAGCAAATTAAGCCAAATTTCAAAACCCTAGGCCCTCGTTTTGGCAAAGACATGGGGTTGATTTCCAAAGAGATACAAAATCTTACTGCGGATCAAATAAATGAATTGGATACAAAAGGAGAGTTGGCGCTTGTTATTTCAGGAAAAAGTATAACTTTATCGATAGAAGATGTTGAGATTTCGTCTCAGGATATTCCAGGTTGGTTAGTGGCAAATGCTAATGGTATTACCGTTGCATTAGATATAAGTCTAACCCCTGAATTGAAAAACGAAGGCATCGCAAGAGAATTGGTAAACCGAATTCAGAATCTCAGAAAAGATAGTGGATTTGAAGTAACCGATAAAATTAAAGTTCATTTACAACATAATAGTATATTAGCAAAAGCTATAGAAGAAAACGAAGACTATATCAAATCAGAAACATTAACTGAAAGCTTAATTTTAGATAATGAAATGACAAATGGTTCTGAAATAGAATTTGATGAGATAAAAACAAGAATATTAATTTCTAAATAATTAAGAAAGATTATGATAGAAGAAAAATTAAGATACTCAGATGCTGATTTAGCAGAGTTCAAAGAAATTATTTTAGCAAAAATTGAAAAAGCAAAAGCCGATTTAGATTTGATTAAAAGTGCTTACATGAATGATTTAAACAATGGTACCGATGACACATCACCTACATTTAAAGCCTTTGAAGAAGGAAGTGAGACGATGTCAAAAGAAGCCAACTCACAATTGGCAATCCGTCAAGAGAAGTTTATCCGCGATTTAAAAAATGCGTTGTTCCGTGTTGAAAATAAAACCTACGGGGTTTGTAAAGTAACCGGCAAACTAATTTCAAAAGAAAGATTAAAAATTGTTCCTCATGCCACTATGAGTATTGAAGCAAAAAATTTGCAGCGATAACAACTTTATTATAAATAAAATAACGCTCCGTTTTGGGGCGTTATTTTTTAGAAAAAAACACTATTTTAGCGCCATCAAAATCAAAAAAATGTCATTACGAAATTCCATTTTAATCATCGCTATTATTTTATTGCTTGACCAATTTGTCAAAATTTACATCAAAACTAATTTTGTGTATGGAGAAGTAGGTCAGGTTGATGTTGCCAATTGGTTCAAAATATTACTGATTGAAAACGAAGGAATGGCATGGGGAGCAAAAATTCCAGGAGCTTATGGCAAGTTGATTTTGACCGTATTTAGAATTTTAGCAGTAGGTGGAATTGGTTATTGGTTATACGATTCGAGTAAAAAACACAGTTCAAATTTCTTGATGGTCGCGATTGCATTAATTTTTGCTGGTGCAGCAGGGAACATTATTGATTCTGTTTTTTACGGAGTTATATTTGACGATAGCTATGGTCATTTGTCAACCATGTTTACTGATAAACCATATGGTACATGGTTTCACGGTAAAGTGGTAGATATGTTATATTTTCCTATCTGTGAAGGTAATTTTCCGAAGTGGATGCCAATATGGGGTGGACATCCTTTCAAATTTTTTAATGCAATTTTCAATATAGCTGATATGTCTATTTCAACAGGGGTTGGGATACTAATTGTTTTCAATAAAAAAGCATTCGCTAAAAAAACAATTATTGAAAGTTATACACAGTCATAGGGGTTACACAATAATCCAAACGGATATCTGTTTCGAATACATCATCAATAGCTTCATCAGACTCAAAGAACGACAACCCTATTTTTATAACATCTTCTCGACATTTAGAAAGAAAGTTATCATAAAATCCTTTACCATACCCTACTCGATTTCCTTTGGTATCATATGCCAATAAAGGCACAAATACCACATCTATTTTTGTAGTTGGCACTTCAATGCCGTCTACTGGTTCATAAATGTTATAATCATTTTTTTGAAATTTTGTATTGTCTGTAAGCAGATAGTTTGTCATTTCTAGCGTTTCGAAATTGCTCTTAGCCACCACAATTTCTTTGTCTTTCCCAGCTAAAATTTGCAAAATGAATTCGGTTTCAATTTCTTTTTGTTCTTCAATAGTTAGAAACAAATGAAAATAGATCGCCTCCCAAACATCCAAAGACAACAACCTATTGGCAATTGCCAAGCTTTTATCTTCAATTTCATCATCCGATAATAATTGACGAAGCGTTTTATATTTTTTACGTAAGTCCTTTTTATTCATAATCCAAAAGTACTTTAATTTTTATAACTTTGAAATCATACAAAAATTCCAAATGTCAATCCCGTCTTTAGAACTTCAATTACAATCCCTGCCTGATAGCCCTGGAGTTTATCAATATTATGATAAAGATGGAAAAATATTGTATGTAGGTAAAGCCAAAAACCTAAAGAAAAGAGTTGGTTCCTATTTCAACAAGCTACACGACAACGCCAAAACCAATGTATTGGTTAAAAAAATAGTAGAAATTAAACATATTGTAGTTTCTTCAGAAGCCGATGCCTTATTGCTGGAGAACAATCTCATCAAAAAACTACAACCTCGATACAATGTTATGCTGAAAGATGACAAAACCTACCCATGGATTTGCATCAAAAAAGAACCTTTCTCACGCATATTCCCAACTAGAAGAATGGTTAAAGATGGTTCAGAATATTTTGGCCCCTATACCAATTTTAAGACGGTGAACACTATTTTAGATTTAATAAAAGAGCTGTATCCGTTACGTACTTGCAATTATGATTTGAGCGAAGCCAATATTAAATCGGGCAAATACAAAGTGTGTTTAGAATATCATATCGGCAATTGTAAAGGCCCTTGTGAAGGTCATGAATCTTTAGAAAATTATCAAAAACAAGTAGATGCAATTCGAGAAATCCTCAAAGGAAACTTTAAAGACAGTTTGCGCGATTTTAAAAAAATGATGGCGGAATTGGCTGCACAAATGCATTTTGAAGCCGCTCAAAAAATCAAAGAAAAAATTGAAGTCCTCGAAAACTACCAATCACGTTCTACCATTTTAAATCCGAAAATTTCGAATGTAGATGTGTTTTCGATAGTTTCTGATGAGACTATGGCTTATATAAACTTTCTTCAAATTTCGCATGGTGCAATTATCCGTTCCCATACTTTAGAACTCAAAAAGAAATTAGATGAAACGGATGAAGAATTATTAGAATTGGCCGTTGTTGAACTCAGAGAGCGTTTTCATTTGACAACCAAAGAAATTATTTTACCTTTTGATTTAGATTTTGGCGATAAAATAAAAGTCACGGTACCACAACTAGGCGACAAAAAACAAATACTAGAACTTTCACAAAGAAACGCAAAATACCAACGATTAGAACAACTAAAACAAATTCAGATAGTAGATCCTGAGCGGCACACCAATAGAATTATGGCGCAAATGCAAAAGGATTTACGTCTTTCCACAGAGCCAAGACACATTGAATGCTTTGACAACTCGAACATACAAGGAACCAATCCCGTTTCGGCCTGTGTGGTTTTTAAAGATGGTAAACCGAGCAAAAAAGACTATCGCCATTTCAATATTAAAACGGTAGAAGGACCAAATGACTTTGCTTCTATGGAAGAAGTAGTGTATAGAAGATATAAACGACTATTGGACGAAAACCAGCCATTACCTCAACTCATAATTATTGACGGCGGCAAAGGGCAATTGTCCTCGGCGCTAAAAAGTTTAGACGATATAGGGTTACGCGGTAAAATTGCCATTATTGGTATTGCTAAAAGATTAGAAGAACTTTTTTATCCAGGTGATTCGGTGCCATTGTATTTAGATAAAAAGTCAGAAACTTTGAAAGTTATTCAGCATTTGCGTAACGAAGCCCACCGATTTGGAATAACACACCATCGAGATAAACGAAGTAAATCAGCGTTACAAACTACCATAGAAACCATTCCAGGCATAGGTGAAAAAACAATGTTGACACTAATAAAACATTTTAAAAGTGTTAAAAGATTAAAATTAGCCACTGAAAAAGAAATTTCTGAGGTTGTAGGTGTATCAAAAGCCAAAAAAATTTACGATTTTTACAACATCAGTAAATCCTAACACATTTTATGAAAAATTTTATTTGTGTTCTACTCTGTTTGTTTTTAATTCAGATGATTTCGGCCCAGGATTCTATTCCAAAAAAAAGGCTTAAAGTTGGTTTGGTGCTTAGTGGTGGTGGTGCTAAAGGATTTGCGCATATTGGAGTACTTAGAGCACTAGAAAAAGCTGGAATCAAAATTGATTATATAGGCGGGACTAGCATGGGAGCTGTGGTTGGTGCTTTATATGCTTCTGGTTATAATTCTACACAAATAGATTCTATTTTTTATAATACTGATTTTGATGAATTGCTTCAGGATTATATTCCTCGCACCTCTAAGAGTTTTTATGAAAAACGTAATGATGAAATGTATGCACTCTCATTACCCTTTCGTAAATTAAAAATTGGAATACCTGCTGCTCTATCAAAAGGAATGTACAACTACAATTTGTTATCTAAACTAACTCATAAAGTTAGACATGTCAAGGATTTTACGCAACTTCCTATTCCGTTTTTATGTGTTGCAACTGATATTGAAAAAGGCGAGCCAGTTGTATTAAGAGGAGGCTATTTAGCTCAAGCCATGTTAGCTAGTTCTGCTTTTCCTTCCTTATTTTCTCCTGTTGAGATTGATGGCAAACTACTGGTTGATGGTGGTGTAGTCAATAATTATCCCGTAGAAGAAGTGCGTAAAATGGGCGCTGATATTATCATCGGTGTTGATGTTCAGGATGATTTGAAAGATCGAAAATCATTGAATGATGCCACGAGAATTTTGGTTCAAATTACCAATTTGGACATGATTAAACGGATGAAAGAAAAAATTAAAATTACAGATATTTACATTAAACCCGATATTTCCAATTATGGAGTGATTTCTTTTGCCGAAGGGCAAGAAATAATAAAAAAAGGAGAAGAAGCAGCAATGTTACAAATTGATGCTATTAACAAATTGTTCAATCCATCTGAACCTTTTAAAATAAATAACTTTAAAGTTGAAAAAGACACATTACATATAAAAAGTATCAATATTAATAGATTAGACAATTATACCAGGGCCTATGTTTTAGGGAAACTTCGTTTTAAAAGTGGTACTAACATCAATTATGAAGATTTAAAAAAAGGTATTAACAACATCAATGCAACACAAAACTTTAGCAGAATCAGTTATAAATTAGAACCATATTCTAATGGTGACGAATTACAATTGTATTTAACCGAAAATCCCATTAAGACTTTTTTAAAATTTGGGCTTCATTACGATGGACTATACAAAAGCGCCATATTGCTTAACGTAACACAAAAAAAGTCATTATTCAAAAATGATGTGATTTCTCTGGATGTTGGGCTTGGTGATAATATTAGATACAACTTAGATTATTATATCGACAATGGTTTTTATTGGAGTTTTGGTATCAAATCACGCTACAATACTTTCAACAAAAATGTTTTCACCGATTTTAAAGATGGGGAATTATTAACCCAATTAGGGTTAAACAGCATTAATATTGACTTTGCCGATTTGACAAATCAGGCCTATTTACAAACGGTTTTCATTCAAAAATTTCTAATTGGTGCTGGAATAGAATACAAACATTTAAAAATAAAATCGGATAATTTAGGAACCATTTCACCAACATTTGAAAAAAGTAATTATGCCAGTGTGTTTGGTTACTTAAAATATGATTCATTTGACAATAAATTATTTCCAAAAAAAGGATGGCTTTTTTCAGGAGACATCCAATCCTTTTTATATTCATCGGATTATACAAATGATTTTCATCGATTTTCCATTGCTAAGGGAGAAATAGGTGTGGTTAAAACATTTTATAAAAAAACAACTTTAAAAATTCAATCTGAGGCGGGATTTGCTATGGGAGGAGATAGTGTTCATTTCTTTGATTTTATTTTGGGTGGTTATGGGTTTAATACCATCAATAATTTCAGGCAATTCTATGGTTATGATTTTTTGAGTGTTTCAGCTGATAGTTATATCAAAGGTTGCATTACTTTAGACTACGAATTATACAAAAAAAATCACATCAACTTTGCTGCCAATTACGCTAATGTTGAAGACGATTTATTTAAAACTGGTAATTGGTTTTCAAAACCAAAATACAATGGTTATGCTGTTGGATACTCACTAGAATCAGCCATTGGCCCTATAGAAGTGAAATATACATGGTCACCTGAATTAAATAAAGGATACACATTTATTAGTGTAGGATTCTGGTTTTAAACTAAAAATCAATCAGAATATAATTTATTTTTGTTTGATGTGATACATAAAAAACTATATTTGAAAATCTATTAACTAAACTCTCTTTTATGTCAATTTGGAAAAGAAAACCAATGGCGCAACTACTAGCAGAAGCGTCAGAATCTGAAAAAGGATTAAAAAGAACGTTGACCGCTTGGTCTTTGGTTGCTTTAGGAATCGGGGCCATCATCGGAGCAGGTCTTTTTGTTAGGACTGCTACAGCTGCTGCACAAAACGCTGGCCCTTCTGTAACTTTAGGATTTATTGTTGCTGCTATAGGCTGTGCCTTAGCCGGTTTATGTTATGCAGAATTATCATCTTCTATTCCTATTGCAGGAAGCGCTTATACCTATACCTATGCCACTATGGGAGAATTCTTGGCATGGATTATCGGTTGGGATTTGATTTTAGAATATGCAGTAGGAGCAGCAACCGTTGGAATTGCCTGGAGTGAATACCTCAACAACCTGCTGGTCAATGTGCTCCATGTGAGCCCAATACCCTATGAATGGTGTCATTCTCCTTTTCAACATTCAACAGATGGAATTAATGGAATTATAAACATTCCTGCCTTTTTTATTGTGGCTGTTATAAGTTTACTTTTGATAAAAGGAACACAAGAATCTGCATTTGTAAATGGAATAATTGTTGTTGCCAAAGTATCTATTGTGGTTATGATTATTATTTTTGGTTGGCATTTTATTAATCCTGTCAATCATACTCCTTATATTCCTGCTTCTTCAACCTATACAGATGATCAAGGAATTGGTCATAGTTATGGAGGAATTATGGGGATTCTAGGTGCTGCAGGAACTGTTTTCTTTGCCTTTATAGGTTTTGATGCTGTAAGTACGGCTGCTCAAGAAACCAAAAACCCAAAACGAGACATGCCTATTGGAATTTTAGGTTCGTTAGCGATTTGTACTGTTTTGTATATTCTTTTTGCACATGTTTTAACTGGACTTGAGTCTGTTGAGTTTTTCAGAACAAGTGGTAAAGAAGCCTCTGTTGCTAATGCTATTACCTCTGCAATGCCAGGTTATGAATGGCTTGCTCAGTTTGTAACTGTTGCTATTTTAGCCGGTTTCTCATCGGTTATTTTAGTAATGTTATTAGGTCAGTCTAGAGTTTTCTATTCTATGGGTAATGATGGTTTATTGCCTAAAGCTTTTAGCGACGTTCATCCTAAATACAAAACCCCATACAAAGCTAACTTAGTAATTTTAGTTATCGTGGGTGCATTTGCGGCCTTCATTCCTGGTGATATTGTAGGAGACATGACAAGTATCGGAACCTTGTTTGCCTTCATATTAGTCTGCATATCAGTAATCGTACTAAGAAAAACAGAGCCCGATATGAAACGTGAATTCAAAACTCCTTTTGTTCCTTTAGTTCCGATTTTAGGAATAATTGTATGTCTTGCTATGATTTATGGATTAGGATGGACAAACTGGGCTCGACTTATCGGTTGGTTAGCACTAGGCTTAGTTGTTTACTTTGTTTACAGTAAGAAAAACAGCAAACTAAATAATCCAAAATAAATTTAATTCTACACTTTACCATTAAGGATTATAGGGTTTTAAAACTCTTTAATCCTTTTTTGCTTTTTATAAAAATTGATAATTATCATTTTTGGAGTATATATTTTTCCGATATTTGTGTAAATGAAAAAAGGGAATAATTTATTAGCACACTTGAAATTCCTCATCAAGAGAAATCCTGAATGAGTTGAATTATAATACTATGAATCAAAGCCGATTTGGATACATTTTCAATTTATCTCATTTTTAAATTACAAATTAAAAAATATGCCATTATATCATAAATTAGGAAACATTCCTCCTAAAAGACATACCGTTTTCCGCAAACCTAACGGAGATTTATATTACGAACAATTGTTTGGAACGGTTGGATTTGATGGAATGTCAACCAACTCTTACCACGAACAAAGGCCTACTCAGGTCAAAGAAATTAGAAAGCAATATAGCATTGCTCCTAAGATATCCAAAGCCAACAATATTCAATCCTACCGTCTTCGAGGATTCGAAGTTTCACCGGAAAATGATTATCTGGAAAGTCGTAAAATTGTTTTAACCAATTCCGATTGTCATATTGCATTAGCAGCTCCTAAGCATTCGACCAAAGATTATTTTTATAAAAATACCGATTCTGATGAATTGATATTCATTCATAAAGGGACTGGAAAACTGAGAACCATGTTAGGAAATCTAGATTTCAAATACGGTGATTATATATTAATCCCTCGTGGTATCATTTATAAAATTGATTTTGACACAGAAGACAATCGCTTGTTTATTGTTGAATCTCATAGACCTATTTACACTCCAAAACGTTATAGAAACTGGTTCGGGCAATTGCTAGAACATTCGCCTTTTTGCGAACGTGATATTCGTAGACCACAAGAATTAGAAACCTACAACGAAAAAGGCGATTTTATCATTAAGGTAAAAAAGAAAGATGAAATCTTCGAAATGATTTATGCCACTCATCCCTTTGATGTAATAGGATATGATGGTTATAACTATCCTTATGCTTTTTCTATTCATGATTTTGAACCCATTACAGGAAGAATTCACCAACCACCTCCAGTGCATCAAACCTTTGAAACCGATGCCTTTGTGGTTTGTTCTTTTGTACCACGTTTGTATGATTATCATCCCGAAGCCATTCCAGCTCCATACAATCACAGTAATATTGATTCAGATGAAGTTTTGTATTATGTTGATGGTGACTTTATGAGCAGAAATGACATTGAAGCTGGCCACATATCTTTGCATCCTGCAGGAATACCTCATGGTCCGCATCCAGGAGCAGCTGAAAGAAGTATTGGTAAAAAAGACACCCAAGAATTGGCAGTAATGGTAGATACTTTTAAACCATTAATGGTCACTGAAGAAGCCATTAAAATTTCCGATGATAAATATTTTCAATCTTGGTTAGAGTAAAAATTAAACACAACTTTTGGTAAATTATTACCTTTTAAAATAGCATTTATTATGTCAAAAGAAGTAAAATCCGTTGAATACGGTTTAGAAAAAATATTTGAAGGAGCACAAGACTTCCTTCCCCTATTAGGTACAGATTACGTTGAATTTTATGTAGGCAATGCCAAACAATCGGCACATTTTTACAAAACTGCCTTTGGCTTTCAATCATTAGCTTATGCTGGTTTGGAAACTGGTGTAAAAGACAGAGCTAGTTATGTCTTAAAACAAGATAAAATTCGATTAGTTTTAACCACACCATTAAATAGCGCATCACCTATCAATCAGCACCTAGCTAAACATGGTGATGGTGTAAAAGTAATTGCACTTTGGGTAGAAGATGCAACTTCTGCTTTTGAAGAAACAACTAAACGTGGCGCAAAACCATTTATGGAACCCACTGTTGAAAAAGACGAACATGGTGAAGTTATTCGTTCAGGAATCTATACTTATGGAGAAACCGTTCACATTTTTGTAGAGCGAAAAAACTATAAAGGAACTTTCTTACCAGGTTTTAAAGATTGGAAATCAGATTACAATCCAGAAGCGCTAGGATTAAAATATATCGACCATATGGTTGGAAATGTAGGCTGGGGAGAGATGAATCAATGGGTAAAGTGGTATGAAGATGTAATGGGATTTGAAAATTTCCTTTCTTTTGATGATAGTCAAATTCACACCGAATATTCCGCCTTAATGAGTAAAGTAATGAGTAACGGTAATGGAAGAATAAAATTCCCTATCAACGAGCCAGCAGAAGGAAAGAAAAAATCACAAATCGAAGAGTATTTAGATTTTTATGAAAGCCCTGGGGTACAACATATAGCTGTAGCCACTGATGATATTATTAAAACTGTTAGTGGTCTAAGAGCTCGTGGGGTTGAATTTTTACCGCCTCCTCCACAAGCATATTATGATGAAATTCCAGCTCGTTTAGGTGTTCACCGAGATATGATGAAAGAAGACATCAAAAAATTACAAGAGTTATCCATTTTAGTAGATGCTGATGAGGATGGGTATTTGTTGCAAATTTTCACCAAACCTATAGAAGATCGTCCAACATTGTTTTTTGAAATAATCCAAAGAATGGGAGCCAAAGGATTTGGCGCAGGTAATTTCAAAGCTTTATTTGAATCTATTGAAAGAGAGCAAATGTTGCGAGGAACATTATAAAATTGATGTTTTATTGTCAATAATGCAAAATATCACAGTTTATTAGTTTATATTTTGTTGATTTTGTGTTAAATTTGATTTTTTTATTGTTTTTTCGCAATAAATACATTTATCTTTGTATCATCAAAAACGAGGGGTGGTTCCCTCTATTTTTTGGATAAATTTTCATAATTTATAGTTTTTTGGTTGGTTAATAGCATAAAAACTCAGTCATTAATTTGACTGGGTTTTTTTGTTTTAATACTTTTGGAACAGATATTGCATTTGTAGTATAAAAACAAATAAAAAATGAAAAAATATTTCTTCTTATTGTTGCTTTTTATTACTGTAAGTTTCAATTTTCAAAAACCGGATGCCTATGACACTGGTGAATGGTTTAAATTTAGAATCCATTATGGGTTTGTAAATGCTGGTTATGCAACTCTTGAAATTCAAGACGCTACAAGAAACAATAAGAAAGTATACCATGCTATAGGAAAAGGATATACTGTTGGTATGTCACGATTCTTTTTCAAAGTTGATGACAATTACGAAAGCTATTTCGACAAAGTGACAAACAAACCTTATCAATATGTAAGAAAAATAGATGAAGGTGGATATATTAAAAATCAAGATGGATTTTTTGATCAAGATGCCAATAAGGTTTTGGTAAAAGATTATAAAAATAAAACTGAAAAAACATTTTCAGTAACCGAAAATGTTCAGGATATTATTTCTACATTTTACTTCTTAAGAAACCATCCAAATATTGACAAATTAAAAGTTGGAGAATCGATAGTTGTTGATATGTTTTTTGATAATGAAATATATAAGTTTAAGTTAAAATTCATAGGAAGAGAAAATTTAAAAACTAAATTTGGTACAGCACCCACTATGATTTTTAGACCTATTGTACAATCGGGAAGAGTCTTTAAAGAAGAAGAAAGTTTAACGGTTTGGATTTCCGATGACGAAAACAAAATACCTTTACGAATAAAAGCTAGCCTTGCTGTTGGCTCCATAAAAGCTGATTTAGACGGATTCAAAGGATTAAAAAATCCGTTTATGGTAAAATTAAATGACTAATGAACACAAAAACAACACAAACTGATCAGCTACTTGATGCTTTAGAACAAAAATTTGAAGCCATTAATCAAAAAACCGAAACCCATCTAGAAGGACTGCTTTGGTCAAAACCAATCACCTATTGGGATTATATTCAAACCGATGCTTTACTAAATTTACAAACACAAAGAACCGTTTTACCTGATGAAATGGTATTTATCATGTATCATCAAGTAAACGAATTGCTGTTCAAAATGATTCTTTGGGAAATTCATCAATTATGTCATACTGACAAACCAAAAACTGATTTCTTTACAGAAAAATTAAGAAGAATTAGTCGCTATTTCGACATGTTGACTACCTCATTTGATATTATGGGTGACGGAATGGAAGTAGCTCAATATATGAAATTCCGAAACACTTTAACCCCAGCTAGTGGTTTTCAAAGTGCACAATACCGTATGATTGAGTTCTCTTCAACCGATTTAATTAATTTAATTGACTATCGTTTTAGAGCTACTATTGACAGAGACACGCCTTATTCTCACGCTCTTGAACATTTGTATTGGCAAGCGGCTGGTAAAGATCATAATACAGGTGAGAAATCCTATCTAATTTTAGAATTCGAAAGAAAATACCGTGAAGAATTTCTTCGCTATATGGAAGAATACAACACTATTAATATTTGGCAAAAATTCAAGCAATTGCCGGAAGTTGACCAAAAAAATGCTGAGCTTGTAAAAGCAATGCGTCATTACGACCATACAGTCAACATTACATGGGTAATGGGACATTTGAATGCGGCTAAAAAATATATAGAAAGTGGTCAAGGTTCTGGAGAAGCAACTGGAGGAAGTGATTGGAAAAAATACATGCATCCAAAATATCAAAGAAGAATATTTTTCCCAGAATTATGGAGTGAAGACGAATTAAAAAACTGGGGTGAATAGTTTCAGCGAATAAAAAGCCACATCTTGAAAAAAACATTTCTATTATTTATTTTTTTCACCTTCTTAATATCTTGTGATAAAACTGAAACAAAATCAGCACTTAAACACAAGATGATTCCTGTTACAGTTGATTTCGGATTTAAACTTAATGATTTTAATATTGTAGAAGATACGATTCAATCAGGTGACACTTTTGGAAGTATTATTGAAAAACAGAACTTAAATGGAAATCAAGTATACGATATAGTAGCCAAAGTAAAAGACACCTTTGATGTTCGATCCATTCGAAAAGGTAAACCCTATTTTATCCTTCGTACCAAAGACAAAACCAATAAAATTCAAGCCTTTATTTATCAACCTGATCGACTCAATTATTATATAGTTGATTTTCGAGATTCAGTTGTGGCGCATAAAAAGACTAGACCCGTAAAATTCACAACAAGAACCATAGCAGGTGCCTTAAATGGTTCTTTATCGGAAACTTTACAAAGCTTAAAAGTTGACCCAGGATTAGCTCCAAAAATTGCTAAAATTTATGCTTGGTCCATTGATTTTTTCAAACTTCAAAAAGGAGATAAATTTGCGATTACCTTTACCGAAAGGTATATTAATGACACCATTTATGATGGTGTGGACAGTTTAAAAGCTACTTATTTCGAATACAAAGGAAAAAAAATATATGCTTTCCCTTTTTCGCTAGATGGCAGTACTAACAAGCAACAATATTATGATGACGAAGGAAAAACACTGAAAAACTTCTTCTTGAAAGCTCCATTAAAATTTGTTAATATTACTTCAAGGTATACCAAAAATCGTTTCCATCCTGTTCAAAAAATTTGGAAAGCTCACAACGGAACTGACTATGCTGCACCTACGGGAACACCAATTATGACCACCGCAGCTGGCATTGTAGAACAAGCTGGTTATACTACAGGAAATGGAAATTTTGTTAAAGTAAAACATGATCGAACCTACTCTACCCAATACTTACACATGTCGAAAATCTTAGTAAGAAGAGGACAACGCGTAACACAGGGTCAAATCATCGGCAAGGTAGGAAGCACTGGATTAGCCACAGGCCCACATGTTTGCTACCGATTTTGGAAAAATGGAGTTCAGGTAGATGCATTAAGGTTAAATTTACCAACATCAACCCCTATGAATTCAACACTAAAACCTAAATTCATGGCGCAAATGCAACCTTTGAAAAAAGTATTAGACAGTGTCTCTGATTTGAAATTCAGAAAATAATTCTCAACTACAACGTTAGCGTAAAATATTCCGCTTTTTTTACCAAGCAATAGTTGTAAATTTGTCATTCAAATTTAAAAAATGGCATTACCTAATACAAATCCGACCCTTACTATAGCTTGGCAAAAACTACAAGAACATTTCACCGAAATGAAAAGTGTTTCCATGCCTGAAATGTTTTCCGATGACAAATCAAGAGCAACCAAATTTCACCTTCAATGGAATGATTTTTTAGTTGATTATTCTAAAAACATTATCACACAAGAAACTATGGAATTGCTTCAGAGCTTGGCAAAAGAAGTAAATCTTAAAGACGCTATTTCTGCATATTTTGATGGAGAAAACATCAATCAAACGGAAAACAGAGCAGTCCTACATACTGCTTTACGCGCTCCAAAAAACACCACAGTTTTAGTAGAGGGTAAAAACATTATGCCTGAAGTTTTTGAAGTAAATAACAAAATCAAAATGTTTTCGGATAACATTATCTCTGGCAATCGCAAAGGATATACAGGAAAATCTTTTACTGATATAGTTAATATCGGAATTGGAGGCTCAGATCTTGGCCCAGCTATGGTGGTAGAAGCTTTACAATTCTACAAAAACCATTTAAATGTTCATTTTGTTTCCAATGTAGATGGTGATCATGTAAATGAAGTTCTTAAAAAATTAAATCCAGAAACGACACTTTTTGTAATTGTATCTAAAACATTTACCACTCAGGAAACTCTTTCCAACTCGGAAACGATTCGCTCTTGGTTTTTAAAATCTGCTTCAAAAGAAGATGTCGCCAAACATTTCGTAGCAGTTTCTACAAACATTCAAAAAGTAACAGCGTTTGGAATCAATAAAGATAACATTTTCCCAATGTGGGATTGGGTTGGCGGAAGATTTTCTCTTTGGAGTGCGGTTGGTTTATCAATTAGTTTAGCGGTTGGTTATGAAAATTTTGAAGATTTATTAAAAGGGGCTCATGAAATGGATGAACATTTCAAGAATGAATCATTCGATAAAAACATTCCAGTAATTTTAGCATTAGTAAGCATTTGGTATAATAACTTTTTCGGTGCCGAAAGTGAAGCCTTAATTCCATATACACAATATTTACAAAAACTGGCCCCTTACCTTCAACAAGGTATCATGGAAAGTAATGGTAAAAGTGTGGGGAGAGATGGAAAACCAGTTAATTATCAAACTGGGACTATCATTTGGGGAGAACCTGGAACCAATTCACAACATGCATTTTTTCAACTTATTCATCAAGGAACCAAGTTAATTCCAACTGATTTTATTGGATTTGTAAAACCTTTATATGGCAATGAAGATCATCACAATAAATTAATGTCCAATTTTTTTGCTCAAACTGAAGCCTTATTAAATGGGAAAACCGAATCACAAGTTAAAGCTGAATTTGAAAAGCAAGGAATCTCAGAAGCTAAAACTACTTTCTTGTTACCCTTCAAAATATTTACAGGAAACAAACCAACGAATACCATTTTGATTCAAAAATTAACGCCAAAATCATTAGGTTCTCTAATCGCATTGTATGAGCATAAGATATTCGTTCAAGGTATTATTTGGAATATTTTCAGTTATGATCAATGG
>CANJDA010000007.1 GCA_947472705.1 Flavobacteriaceae bacterium | reverse complement strand
TATAAGCGGTTGAAGCTGTTAAACCAGTTACTGCATAAGTTGTAGTAGTAACATTGATTTTGAAAACCCCATTTTGATATACATCATAAGAAGTAACGGCTACGTTATCGGTAGCACCTGTCCAAGATAAATTGGTTGCAGATGAAGTTGTTCCTGAAGCAGTTAATGTTGGCGCTGTTGGCGCTGTAGTATCTACAACTGGAGCCAAAGTAGTTACACTAACTGTATTGCTTGCTAATGAAGCGTTTCCAGCAGCGTCTTTTGCAATTACATAGAAAGTATAAGCTGTTGAAGCTGTTAAACCAGTTACAGCATAAGTTGTAGTTGCCACATTGATTTTGAAAACCCCATTTTGATATACATCATACGAAGTAACAGCAACGTTATCAGTAGCACCAGACCATGATAAGCTTGTGGTTGTTTGAGTTGTTCCTGAGGCGGTTAATGTTGGAGCTGTTGGCGCCACTGTATCTGTTGAACCAGCAGTAATAGTAAAGTTAGTATTAGAAACATCAAAGAAAATGTGATTGGTTCCTTTTACCATAATTCTGTTTGTTGTTCCAGGTGTATTTGGAATAGTAACGGCTTGAGTTCCGTCATTTGGCGTAGCCGCTAATAAGGTTGACCAAGTTGTCCCTGCATTTGTAGAGATTAAAATATCAACATTCGCACAGTTTACACCATTAGCCGTTGTACCTGCTACATTCCATGTAATCGTTTGAGAGCTTCCCCCTACGTATGAAACAGCAGTATTTGGAGCTGTTACACTAAATGGACCAGCAGTAGCATTTACAGTCACAATCATATCGTCTGAATTGTTAGCACGACCACCAACGTGGTTGTCACGAACGGTTAAACGGAAGTTAAACGTTCTTGCTACAGAAGGTAACGCTTCAACCGTAAGCTCTGTTCCAGCAGTAGTTGTTGCACCTGTTAATACAGAAGACATTTTAGGAAAATATCTTGTTGCAGATGTTGTAGGGTTGTAAGATCTAAAGTCAACACCAGTTGTTTTAGTAGCACTTGGTGCAGCCGAAGTCGTTTGAGAATCCATTTGTTCCCAATCATAAGTAAGCGCGTCACCATTAGCATCGGTACCCGTACCCGTTAACATGAAAGGGGTACTTTTAGGAATAGTATAATCTAAACCAGCATTAGCTGTTGGTACAGCATTCCCGGTTGCTATATTAACAGAACATGTTTTTGCTTTGATGTTGTTGGTTACTTGTTGAATGCTAACCGCGTGGAAGTATGGATCAGAGTGAGGTTGAACATCAAGGGATGTAATCCCTGCATATCCCATGATAGTTGATCCTGATCCTGGCTCTACTTGAACGCCCGTTCCTTCATTGCTATGCGTAAAAGTATGGTTGGCTCCCATTTGGTGACCAATTTCATGAGCAACATAATCAATATCAAAATTATCTCCCATTGGAATTCCATCAGCTGGAGAAGTAATTCCACTTCCTTTAGAACCATTGGTACAAATACATCCAATACAACCAGCATTTCCACCACCACCAGTAGCACCAAATAGGTGACCAATGTCATAATTAGCTTCGCCAATTACAGAAGTTAATGTTGATTGTAATTGAGAATTCCAGTTTGACATACTAGCCGCAGCTGAATAAGGGTCAGTAGAAGCATTAGTATAAATTACTAAATCTGTATTAGCAATGATGATTAAACGGGCACCAAAATCCATTTCAAAAACACCATTACATCTTGTAATAGAGTTGTTGATTGCAGCCAAAGCCAATGCTTTTGTACCACCAAAATAGGTAGTATATTCTCCAGTACATGACATAGCCAAACGGAAAGTTCTTAGCAAAGCATCATCAGCATTTGGTCTTGCAGTATTACTTGTAATAGTAGGTGTTGCCACATCAATAACTTTACATTCAAAAGGAGTTAAAGATTGTGCTTTATCTTGTTTTCTGTAAACCGAATAAGTAGTTAAATCTTTTGAAATTGGCTCAATGAATACAGCAGATTTATCAGCTGAAATAACCATTGATTTGAATCCTAGAGGCGACATGCTAAAGAAAGCTCTTGCGCTTGGGTCATCAATACCCACTCCCATATAAGATTTAATTTCTGGATATTTAGCTTCTAACGCTGGATCCATACTAGAATTTTCAAAAATTTGGAAATTCTCCAATTTTCCATCGGCATTAGGTAAGGCAATAACATTCGAAGAAGTTAATGCATTGTCTCTTTTCGGAGCTCCTTGTAAAGCATTTTTCATAGAAGATAAATCTAATGTAAATAGATTTCTCTCTGGCAAGTTCATTCTGCTTTCAAGTGGCACCATGTCACTTTTTTTAGCAGTTGTATTCCAAATCGTTTTTTTGTTTTGCGCCAAAGCAATACTACTCACAGCAAGAAAAACAATCGAAAGTAATTTAAATTTCATAATGTATTGATTATATTAAAATTAGTGGTTCAAAAATAAAATTAATTTTGTGATATCGTTAGGTTATTCACTAAAAATATCAACAAATCGATGAACTACACTCTTTTGTTTGTTATTTGAATAAAAAATAAGAATAAATTGTAGAGAAATGATAATTTATAAAAAATTGCTTTCGTGGTTTAGCTTAAAAAAAGTATTTTTAGAAAAAAATAACAGATGAATCTAAGTTTTTGGGAACTCAAAAATTGGTTTACCAATGTTGATTATACTATAGTCGGCAGCGGTATTGTTGGGCTTCATTGTGCCTTACAACTGAGAGAACGATTTCCAGAGTGCAAAATATTAGTTTTAGAAAAAGGATTGTTGCCACAAGGAGCCAGTACAAAAAATGCAGGTTTTGCCTGTTTTGGAAGCCTTTCAGAAATTATAGAGGATTTAAAAACCCATAGTAAGGAAGAAGTGCTACAATTAATAACCAAGCGCTGGAAAGGGTTGCAACTATTACGCAAGTATCTTGGTGATGAAGTAATAGATTTCAAACCCTATGGTGGTTATGAGTTGTTTTTGAAAGATGAGGAAAGCACTTATGCAGAGTGTATACAAAAGTTGCCTTTTATCAATGAGCTACTCCAACCACTCTTTAGAAATGATGTTTTTGCTAAAGAGGTAAATCGTTTTGCTTTTCAAGGAATTCAGGAATATGTTATTTTTAATCCGTATGAAGCTCAAATAGATACGGGTAATATGATGCAGGCTTTACTAAAGAAAGCAATCGCTAATGATATTTTAATTTTGAATCAAGTAGAAGTTACAACTTATCATGAAACAGCATCGGGAGTGGAAGTTGCTCTTGGCGATTTTAGTTTTACTACTAGAAAATTACTTTTTGCCACTAATGGTTTTGCTGGTAAATTGACCAATAATCAGGTGAAACCCGCCCGAGCTCAGGTTTTAATTACCGAACCAATTCCTAATTTAGACATCAAAGGAACTTTTCATTTGGATAAAGGCTATTACTATTATAGAAATATAAACGATAGAATACTTTTAGGCGGAGGAAGGAACCTTGATTTTGAAGGCGAAACGACGACGGAATTTGGCCAAACAGAAATTATACAAAATCAATTAGAGCAATTGTTAAAAAATGTAATTTTACCTAATACCGAATATACCATTGCGCATCGCTGGAGTGGAATTATGGGATTGGGTTCTAGCAAAAACCCCATAGTGGAACAACTTTCTGAAAATGTATACTGTGGTGTGCGGCTAGGAGGTATGGGTGTGGCTATTGGAAGTTTAATAGGTCAGGAATTAGCAGATTTGATATGATAAGAAAAATTTTTCGCTGGATATGGAAAGCTATGCTTTGGTTTTTTGGATTATCCATTATTTCAGTTATTATTTTTAAATGGGTGCCTATTCCTTTTACACCATTGATGATTACCAGAATCATCGAATTTAAGTTGGATGGTGAAGATGCTATTTACAGTCATGATTGGGTGCCACTTGAGGAAATTTCTCCTAACCTTCAAAAAGCAGTCATTGCCAGTGAAGATGGTAATTTTTTAAAGCACCATGGATTTGATTTTGAGGCAATGCAAAAGGCATTTAAAAGCAATCAAAAAGGAAGAAAATTAAAAGGAGGTAGTACCATTTCACAACAAACAGCTAAGAATGTTTTCCTGTGGCAAGGCAGAAGCTATGTTCGCAAAGGATTGGAAGCCTATTTTACTGTTTTAATAGAGCTCATTTGGGGCAAAGAACGCATTATGGAAGTGTATCTGAATAGTATTGAAATGGGTAACGGTGTGTATGGCGCTCAAGAAGCGGCAAGGCATTGGTATAGAACAACAGCAATTAATTTAACACCAAGGGAAGCAGTCGGAATTGCAGCTATTTTGCCCAATCCAAGAAAATATAAAGCCTCCAATTCTTCCTCCTATATAAACAACCGCAAAGAAAAAATCATGCGCGTTATGCGTCATTTAGGAAAAATAAAATATTAAAAAAGCCGACTAAATGCAGTCGGCTTTCGTTTTTATAAATCAATTCTTGTTAGTAAAACAAAGGTTTGTATTGTTGCCAATGTTTAAATATTAAAATAGCATTGAATAGCACAATCACAATTGCAATTGCAACACCTGGGATGTTTAAAAACAAATGGAATAATAAAATATTAATAGAGATAGGTGCTAGTAATATTAAAGCAAAGGCAATCCATTTTTTTAGCAGTAATAGGGCTCCGATAAAAACTTCTAAAACGCCAACAACCGAAAAGATATACTTTGGAAGTCCTTCAGGAGGATCAATAGGCAAGAAGGATATAATCATGTTAGCTCCAAAAACAATCAGTGCTATCCCCAAAGCGATTCTAATAATTTTAGTAAACAATGAGTTCATAATAGTAGATTTTGAATTAGTAATATGGTAAAAATAACATTAATTATTTGTAAATAATATGCTTTATTTCTTAAAATATTACCTTAATTATGAACAATGTATTAAATGTTAAATGTAATTCCTAAAACAATATTACGCCCTACATTCGGAATGCCATCCGATTTTAATCGAGATAAATGCGAAACATAAGTTTTGTTCAAGACATTATTGGCATTCAAATTCAATTGAAAAACCGATTTATTAATTGTAATTTTTCCGCCTAAACCTAAATTAATCAAAGTGTAATCATTAGTTCTAGTTTCAAATTCACTGTGATTGTTTTGGGCAAAAGTGCTTTCAATATTTAATGTAGCAAAGCCTTCTTTCCACCAGTTTTTCAGCTCAAATTCTCCTCGAAAAGTGTTATTCCATTTGTTCGCTGGAATCAATGGTAAATTACTACCATTATCTTTTTTGCCAACAACCGTTTCAAAACTACTAGTGAAATGCAACCAATCTAAAGGATGAGGATGGAAGTGAATTCCGGCTTCTCCACCATATAGTTTAGCATTTGCCTGAACATAATCGTAAACATTGTTGCCAGCAATTTGAGTTCCGTTTGGAGAAATGAAAATATAGTTGTTGATGTGATTATAGAAACCATTGGCAAAAATTTCAAAATGAGAACTCTTGTATTCTAAGTTCAAATCGGTTTGGAGATTTTGTTCGTTTTTTAAATTGGCATTTCCAATTTCATACCGATTGCTGCCTTCATGCACTCCATTGGAAGTCAATTCAGCCAAGTTAGGAGCGCGAAAACCAGAAGCTATGTTTAGTCTTACTGTAAAATAATCTGTTAAATTGGTTTTGTAACCCAAAGAGGCATTGAAGCTGTCAAAACTTTTGTCAATAGCTTGAAAAAAACCTTCGTTACCAATGATTCCGTGGGTTTCGCTAGTTATTTTTCGGTTGTCAAATCGTAAACCTGCTTGAAGCACATTTTTTCCAAATTCATAATTAGCTGTTCCGAAAATCCCAAAATCAGTAGTTGTTGCATCCGGAATTAGTAATTCTTCTCCCGTATTGGTATTGGTTTGATGCATGCCTTGAACACCAACTATGGTTTCTACTTTTCCAAATTTTGGCAAATAATATTTAAAGTCATAATTAAAAGTGCGCAATTTCATGTGTAAACTTGCCACATTACTGTCTTCAAATTCGCTACGGTCATTAAAAATATAACCAAAATCAGCATCGAGTTTTGAATTTTTGAAATAGAAATTATTATGCAAACTCAAAATATGATTGTCAACTGCTTGTCTAGGAAATTCAGTGCTATGTGTGTTGGTTTGAACAGCAATACCGTTTTCGGGAATACCTAAATCGAGTTGGTTATAATTATAACGAAAAACACTCGAAAAGCTTGAATTACTATAACCGATACCAGCCTTCAAATCACTTTCGTTATAACGGGTATTGGTTACTCGATCACCATTTGGAACTTGATAATCGGCGTGGGTATTATAACTTCCGCGTGCTAAAAATTTCCAGTTTTCTGTTGAGGTTTTCAACCCCAAAGAGGTGTTACTTCCCAAAGTATTCGAAAATAGCCGCTCACTAAAATCGGTTTTAAATTCATTTGGATTGGCGAATTTTTCTGGATTAAAATAAAGCACACCACCTAACGCATCCGAACCATAAAGCAAGGAAGCTGGGCCTTTAATAACTTCTACACTTTCGACCCCAGCGTCGTTCAAACCTAAACCATGCTCTTCGCCAAATTGCTGATTTTCTAATCGAACTCCTTGCGAATAGACTAAAACCCGATTTCCACTCAACCCTCTAATAACAGGCTTTCCGATTGAAGTTCCAGTAGAAACCTGTGAGACTCCAGGTATTGTTGCTAATCCTTCAATGAGGGTTGAAGCCCCTTTTTGTTGTAATGATTTTACACTTTCATGTTCTACTTTCATTACGTTTTGCGATTGTATTTTGTTGAAAGCTGTTGAGACAATAACTTCATCCATATGGATCATGTTGTCTTCTAAAGTGACATTTAGCGTGGATTCTTTTCCAGAAAGTGTAGACGAAATATTTTGTGTGGCATATCCAATAGAAGAAAATACAATGGTAAAATTTCCATTGGGTAAATTATTTATATTGTATTTTCCATCAACATCTGATATAGTTTCCTTGTGAATTTCAGGAATGGAAATAACAACATTGGGCAAGGGTTTGTTATCCTTGTCAGTAGTAATTCCAGTAATTTTGTTTTGTGCTTGTGTAAATACGGAGACCCCTAATATAAGGGTCAAAAAAAATGATTTCATTTTTGATGATTATTATTGTTACTGATTTTAGTTACCAAAAAGTTTTGGCTAAAAAGGTTAAACAATAACAATAGGCGGCGCTCGTAACGCAAAGAGTGAACCTCGGAAAGTTTGAGTAATTTCTTTGGAATAACAAAAAGTATAGGAAGCATGAATTGCTGCTTTTTTGAATTCAAAAGAATAAAAATGCGTTGGAGTATAATTGCTCAAAGCAAATTCGCAGACAAAACAATGATCAAAATCATGATGACTGTGATTGATTTGTGTTTTGTTTACAGCGTATTTGTGATGGCAGTGTTTTTGCGAAATGAATTTCTCCAAGTGATTAAAAGAGTGGAAGGATTGTAATAATAGTGCACCCATTACCATAATGGTAAACAATAAACTTATTATAGAATTCTTTCTTTTCATCGGGGCAAATGTAAGTCATGCTCAAAGAAAAACCGCTTGGTTTTAACAAATTTTATGATTTGCAAAACTAAGCGGTAATTTATTGTAATAATATATTATACTAATTTGTGAGCAACCAAATATTCAGCAATTTGAATGGTATTAGTCGCTGCTCCTTTTCTTAAATTATCTGAAACAATCCACATGTTTAAGGTATTGGCCTGACTTTCATCACGACGAATTCGACCTACAAACACATCATCTTTGCCTTGGGCATACAAAGGCATTGGATAGGTATACGTATCGGTATTATCTTGAACGGTTACGCCATCAGTATGATGTAAAATATTGCGCACTTCATTGACATCAAAATCATTAGAGAACTCAACGTTTACAGCCTCACTATGTCCGCCAACAACCGGAATTCGAATGGCAGTAGCTGTAACATTGATACTATCATCACCAATTATTTTTCGGGTTTCACGAACTAGTTTCATTTCTTCTTTGGTGTAGCCATTGTCTTCAAAAACATCACATTGCGGAATAGCATTGCGGTGAATTTGGTATTTATAAGCCATTTCGCCAGTTACTCCAGCATATTCATTCTCTAATTGTTGAACCGCTTTTACACCTGTTCCTGTAATAGATTGATAGGTAGAAACAATCACACGTTTGATATTGTATTTTTTATGTAACGGAGCTAAAACCATCACCATTTGAATCGTCGAGCAGTTAGGATTGGCTATGATTTTATCGTCTTTAGTCAGTGTTGACGCATTGATTTCAGGAACTACTAGTTTTTTAGTAGGATCCATTCTCCATGCCGAAGAATTGTCAATAACGGTTGTACCAGCCGCTGCAAATTTTGGTGCCCAAGTTAAAGAAGTCTCACCACCTGCTGAAAACAAAGCAATATCAGCTTTCATATCAACAGCGGTTTGCATGCCAACCACTTTATATTTTTTTCCTTTGAATTCAATTTCTTTTCCCGCAGATTTTTCAGAAGCAACAGGAATTAATTCGGTTACCGGAAAATTTCTTTCGGCTAATACTTTGAGCATCACTTCGCCAACCATCCCAGTGGCGCCTACAACAGCAACTTTCATATTTATGTGTTTATCGATTTATAATTTTTGAAATACAAAAGTATAGAGAAATTCATTTGGTTTTTAATTTTAACAAAAAAAGAAAAACCGTCTCAGTTAAGAAACGGTTTAGGTTAGAATATATAATGTAGCGGAATTATTTTTTTAATAAATCTCTAATTTGAGTAAGCAATTCTTCTTGTGATGGACCAGCCGGTGCAGCAGGAGCCGCTTCTTCTTTTTTCTTCATGCTGTTAATGGCTTTTACCATTATGAAGATAACAAAGGCAATAACTAGAAAACTAATTACTGCTGCTAGAAATTTTCCGTAAAGTATTCCTCCATCCGTCTTTAAATCGGCTAAGTTTTCAACTTGTGCTGCTTTTAACGCCGGATTTAATATGGCTGGAGTAATTACATCTGATACTAATGAATTTACGATAGCGCCAAATGCTGCTCCAATGATAACTCCCACAGCCAAATCCATGGCATTGCCTTTTGCAATAAAGTCTTTAAATTCTGAAATCATTCCCATAATTGTTTTATTTATTGGTTAATTAGTGACTAAATTAATTAATTTTTTTACTGCTTTACTAAAATAGTAAAATTATTCTCGGAAGAAAACCCGTTTAACGCGTTGCGAAATGCTGGTCAAAATTTCATACGGAATAGTGTTGAGTTGTTTTGCCATATAATTTACGGATGGATTTTCACCAAAAATAATTACAGTATTTCCTTCTTTGCAATCTATGTTGGTAATATCAACCATCAACATATCCATACAAACACTACCCACAATTTTGGCTTGTTTTCCATTGATGACTACATAGCCAACTCCGTTACCCCAACTTCTGCGAATTCCATCAGCATAACCTATAGGAATTGTGGCAATTTTGGTGGCTACATCAGCTATAAATCTTCGACCATAACCCACGCTTTCACCAGCATCTATAGATCGAATTTGGGAAATTACCGATTTAAGGGCGCCTACCGTTTCTAACTCTTTTTGTTCTTCGGCATCATTAGAAATTCCATAAAGACCAATGCCTAAACGAACCATATCGTATTGTGCTTCGGAGTAATTAGAAATTCCAGAAGTATTTAAAATATGACGAATTGGGTTTATATTGAGTTCGGTTTGTAATTTAGAGGATAATTTTTCGAACAAAGCAATTTGAGATTTTGAAAAAGCATCGTGTTTCAAATCATCACTGGAAGCCATGTGCGATAAAACACTCTTGATTTGTAAAGTTTCAGTGCCTTTAAGAATTCCAATAAGCTCTTCTAAATTTTCTTCTTCAAAGCCTAAGCGGTGCATTCCAGTGTCTATTTTGATATGAACTGGAAAATGTTTTAGTTTCTTTTGTTCGGCAATTTTTATAAAAGCTTTTAACCCTTTAATCGAATAAATTTCGGGTTCTAAATGGTGTTGAATAATCGCAGCAAAACTTGTTGTTTCTGGATTCATCACCATAATTGGAACAGTAATTCCAGCACTTTTTAAGGCAATACCTTCATCGGCGAAAGCCACACCAAGGTAATTCACTTTGTGATGTTCTAATAATTTGGCAATCTCAAAACCGCCGTTGCCATAACCAAAAGCTTTGACCATCACCATCATTTTAGTTTTAGGGCCCAACTTTGATTTGAAAAAATTTAGGTTATGACTGATAGCGTTGAGGTTGATTTCGAGAACCGTTTCATGCGTTTTTTCTTCAAGCATGGAAACGATTTCTTCAAAATGAAAATCACGAGCCCCTTTAATTAATATGGTTTCGTTTTCAAAATTCAGGTTGTCAAAAGCCTTTGTGAAGTCGGCAACATTATTAAAAGCTTGACAATTAATGAACTTATTTTTAAACTGTGAAATGGTTTCTCCAATACCAATGACGCGAGTAATTTTATTGGAAATAATTAATTGCGATACTTGTGAATATAGTTCTTCATTACTCAATCCGCTTTGAAAAATATCGGAAAGAATGAGGGTTTTCTTTTTGTGTTGTTTTTGATGCTCTAAAAAATCCAAAGCAATTTTCAACGATTGGAAATCAGAACTGTAACTATCATCAATAACGGTACAATTGTATATTCCATTCTTCAATTTTAACCGCATTTCTACAGGATACAATTGCGCCATTCGGGTTTGAATTACTTTTTGACTGTAACCAAAGTAAAGCATTACCATCATACAATGAATGGCATTTTCTATCGAGGCTTGATCCTGAAATGGAATGGTAATTGGGAAGGTGTCTTCTCGGTACGTTATGTTTAATTCTGTTAGTTCACCACTATTTTTTTTGGTAATAAAAACATCGGCGCTTTTATCGTCAGAGCACCAGCTAAAGGTTTTTATTTTCGGATTAACAAAAGCATTAATGGTTTTATTTTTGTTTAAAATCAATACGTTTACCGATGAGAAAAGCTTTAATTTTTCTTTTATTTTTTCGGCTACACTAGGAAAACCTTCATCATGTGCCGAACCGATATTGGACAAAATCCCAATAGTTGGGCGAATAATTTTTTGCAATTTTTCCATTTCATTAGTCATGGAAATTCCGGCTTCAAAAATACCCAAGTTGTGTTTTTCGTTAATGCCTAAGATAGAAAGTGGCACACCCACTTGAGAGTTGTAACTTTTCGGACTGCGGATAATATTAAAATCAGGGCTCAAGAGGAAATTCAACCATTCTTTAATGATGGTTTTGCCATTACTCCCTGTGATACCTATGATTGGAAATTCGAATAAACTTCTATAATACCCAGCAAATTTTTGCAAGGCTTCTAGTGTGTTTTCAACGACTAAAAAGTTGGCTTTCCCAACTACATTTTCAGGAATATGATTTACCACAAAATGCTGAACTCCTTTGACAATCAACTCTTCAATGTATTGATGCCCATCATGATTAGGCCCCGAAATAGCAAAAAACAAAGTGTTCTCGTCATTCTGTAACGACCTACTATCTATCGATATATAATCAATTACTGCTACATCATTTGTTCCAACCCAGTTGGCTTTGATGATGGGAATAATATTGCGGATGGTTTGTGTCAAGGTCTTCGGGAATTATTACTGCGTCAGTTCGCTGCGCTCGTGTCTTCTTTGGATAAATGTTGCGGGTCTTTTACCTCCATATTTTCACGCATGGCTTTGAAATAAGCAGCACGACTTAATGGTTCATATTCTTCTGTCTCTCCAAGCAAAACCAATTTTTCACTATCATTCTTTCGAAAACTGTAATGCGCTAAATTTCCTGTTCGTGTACAAACTGCGTGTACTTTGGTTACATATTCGGCAGTTGCCATCAAGGCAGGCATTGGTCCAAAAGGATTTCCTTTAAAATCCATATCTAACCCGGCTACAATTACTCGAATTCCCGAATTAGCTAAATCATTGCAAACAGATATGATTTCATCATCAAAAAATTGCGCCTCATCAATTCCTACCACATCACAGCCTTGTGCCAAAATGCGAATATTGGCTGCAGCAGGAACAGGAGTAGAGCGGATTTCGTTTTTATTGTGAGACACGACCATTTCTTCATCATAGCGGGTGTCAATGGTAGGCTTGAAAATTTCCACTTTTTGTTTGGCAAATTGCGCTCTTTTTAAGCGACGAATAAGTTCTTCGGTTTTGCCCGAAAACATCGATCCGCAGATGACTTCTATCCAACCAAATTGTTCTTTATGATTTACTGTATTTTCGAGAAACATTTTGTAATTTTCAACCTTAAAAATTTGAATACTTTTGTTACTTTGTAACGAATACAAAACGACATAAAATTTTTCTATTTTTACGTCGATTCAAATGTAGAAAATTTTAACCAAGGTTACTTCTTCCATAGGCAAAATAAAATGCTCGGAAGAAATTTAGTAAAAAAGACTAGCGTATTCCATATAATTCAAAACTTATGAAAAAAAGATTAGAAGCCGAATTAATCAGCATTGCCCACCGAATTCTAAAACTGAAAAACAAATCGGAAGTTGATCAATTGTATAAAGAAACCCAAAAATTATATGAAACGCTTTCCGTTTTAAAGTTTTATCAAGACAATTACGAATCGGTAAAAACAGATGTTGCTGAAACTGATTTGGAAGAAAAATTAGTACAATCTTTAGAAGAAACACCAGAGGAAATTGTTGTTGAAGTTAAAGAAGAGTTAGCAGAACCTTCGGAAGAAATAACAACTGAAGTTGAACTTGCTGTTGAGGAAGAAATTGAAGATACCGAAGATCATGAAGAAATTCCTGAAGTCATTGTTGAAGAAGAATCGGTTGATGACGACGACGAAACGGAAACAATACCAGAAGTTATAGAAGAAGAAAAACCAACATTAGCTTTCCAACCAATTTTTGAATTAGAAGTTGAAACCGAAGACAATGAAGACAGCAACGATAACGATCTTGAAGAGGAGGAAATAGAACCAGCAGAAACAGCTTCAGAGATTTCACCTGAAACTAAACAGGCAGTAGTAGAAGAGTTTTTAGGTGAGGATTATGTAGATCCTGTTTTTGTAAAACCAAATGACACTTCTTTGTTTGCTCCAACAATTGATGAAGAAGAGGAACCAAAAGCACCTATCAATGAAACTTCAAATAAATCGATTGCCATTGGTTTGAATGATAGAATCGGTTTTGTAAAACATCTTTTTGATGACAGTAATGAAGATTTTAACCGTGTATTATCGCAATTGAATTCTTTCGACAGTTATGAAGAAGCCAAGAATTTTATAGATGACATGGTAAAACCCGATTATAACAATTGGCAAGGCAATGAAGATTTTGCTGAGCGTTTTATGGAGTTAATTGAGCATAAATTCCAATAATGGGGAAACTGTATATAGTTCCAACGCCAATTGGCAATCTAGAAGATATGACTTTTAGAGCGATTACCGTTTTGAAAGAAGCCGATTTGATTTTGGCCGAAGATACGCGTACCAGCGGAAAACTGCTGAAACATTTCGATATTGCTACCCACATGCACAGCCACCACATGCACAATGAGCATAAGACGGTGGAAAATTTAATCAAACGATTACAAGCAGGAGAGACTATTGCTTTAATCAGTGATGCTGGAACACCCGCTATTTCTGATCCTGGTTTTTTATTGACAAGAGCTTGTGTCGAAAACAATATTGAAGTCGATTGTTTACCTGGAGCTACTGCTTTTGTTCCCGCTTTGGTGAATAGTGGTTTGCCCAATGACCGCTTTGTTTTCGAAGGTTTTTTACCCGAAAAAAAAGGAAGACAAACCCGCTATTTGGCTTTAGCCGAAGAAACCAGAACGATGATTTTCTATGTATCACCCCATAAATTAGTAAAAACTTTGGCGGAATATGTGCAATATTTCAGTGCCGATAGACCCGTTTCGGTTTCCAGAGAATTATCCAAACTACACGAAGAAACATTACGAGGAACAGCCGCTGAAGTACTGCAACACTTTGAAAATAAACCACCAAAAGGAGAAATTGTAGTTGTGGTTGGCGGAAAAACCTTAACCAAAGAAAAGAAAGAAAAAGAATAACTACTCTACCTCCAAATCCACAAACGAGAAACTATTACCACTGAATAAACCTTTATCCGATAATTTCAAATCGGGAATGACCAGCAACGCCATAAAGGAAAGTGTCATAAAAGGAGCTTTTAAAGTACTTCCCAATTCTTTAGCCATAGCATCAATTTCTTGATACAAACGCCCAGCTTCCCAACCATCTTTATCGCTCATGATACCAGCAACAGGTAAAGCCAATGATTTTTTAGTGTTGCCATTCACAGCACAAATTCCGCCAGTTTTGGCAATCAGTAAATTCACCGCATTTAAAATTTCTTCATCCGAAGTACCTACGACAATAATATTATGACAATCGTGTGCTACAGAACTGGCTATGGCACCTTTTTTAAGCCCAAAGTTTTTAATAAAAGCAATTGCTGGAGGTGTATTAGCGTATCTATTTACCACGGCCATTTTTAAGATGTCATCATCAACATTGGAAATCAATTTGCCATTTTGTAGTAATGACTGATGATGAATTTCATTGGTAATCAATTGGCCTTCCAAAGCTTCAATTACACGAATGGTTTTAGCAGAACTTGAAATTTCAAATTCGCTTAAAGTCTTAGCGGAAGTATTGAAATTGTTGGGGGTTTCAAATGCGACATGTTTTACAAAGGATTTTCCTTCTTCAGCAACCAATTCACCATTGATGTAGGTTTGTTTTACTTTGAAGTTTACTAAATCTTCTACTACTATAAAATCGGCAGCTTCGTTTTCTTTAAGTAATCCTACCTCCATTTTATAGTGATGCACCGGATTGACACATGCTACTTGCAATACCTTGAAGACATCCATGCCTTTGGCAACCGCTCGCGCACAAAGCTGGTTGATGTGTCCCACAATCAAATCATCGGGATGTTTGTCATCCGAACAAAACATCATGTTGTCATAATGTTCAGGAAGTAAATCAATAAGTGCTTCAAAGTTTTTTGCGGCACTTCCTTCGCGAATAATAACTTTCATTCCAAGCGATAATTTCTCAGCAGTTTCATCATACGTAAAACATTCATGGTCGGTTGTAATTCCGGCAGCAATATATTTTTCAATAGGAGCTCCACGCAATCCTGGTGCATGACCGTCAACCGGTTTGCCAAAGTGTTTCGCCCAAGCAATTTTCTTTAAAACCTCTTCATCATCAAACAATACGCCCGGGTAATTCATCATTTCGGATAAATAATAAATATCAGGCAAGGCCATCAACTCCTTGATTTGTTCCGAATCAATGACTGCCCCAGCCGTTTCAAAAAAAGTAGCTGGCACACAGGAAGGAGCGCCAAAGTGAAATTTCAAAGGCACTTTCTTTCCGTTGTCAATCATATAATGCACGCCATCTTTTCCAAGTACGTTTGCAATTTCATGAGGGTCAGAAATCGTTGCTACTGTTCCGTGCAATACAGCAATCTTAGCAAATTCAGAAGGCACCAACATCGAACTTTCAATATGAATGTGAGCATCAATAAATCCGGGGAGAATATAGGTTTTAATACTGTGATTTTTTTCAGTTATAGAAACAATCTTTCCATCAGCCACAGTAACTTCTCCCGAATAAATTCGTTTGTTTTCGATATCAACAACCTGTCCTTGAATTTGCATTTGGTATTTTTTAATAATTCAAAAGTAGTAAATATAAAATCAGTTTTTCAAAAGAGGTGCAAATGTTGTTTTTAAAATATTTTTCTTACTTTTATCATTCATTTATAATTAACTATGCGCTGGAATCAAAAACCAAAACCTGCCCCCGAAAAAGTAAAAACCTTAGTTTCCCAACTCAATGTGGAAGAACTGATAGCAATGCTTTTGGTGCAACGTGGGATAGAAACATTTGATCAAGCACGGCAATTCTTCCGTCCTACCTTAGAGGATTTACACGACCCGTATCTCATGAAAGATATGGACAAAGCCGTGACTCGAATTGAAACCGCCATTGGAAATGGAGAAAACATTTTGATCTTTGGCGATTATGATGTCGATGGAACGACAGCCGTTTCATTAGTGTCAAGTTATCTAAAAAGTTTTTATCCCAATGTGGCCACCTACATTCCCGATCGTTATGATGAGGGTTATGGCATTTCTTATAAAGCCATCGACTTTGCCGAAGATAACGAATTCACTTTGATTATCGCTTTAGACTGTGGAATAAAATCCATCGATCATATTGCTTACGCCAATGAACGAAACATCGATTTTATCATTTGCGATCACCACCGCCCTGGAGACATGTTGCCCGAAGCAGTTGCAGTACTAGACCCAAAACGTAACGATTGTAATTACCCTTATGATGAATTGTGTGGTTGTGGTGTAGGTTTTAAACTCGTTCAAGCATTGGCACAAAACAGAAATCAAACCATAGATGATTTGACAATTTATCTGGATTTAGTTGCTACAGCCATAGCAGCAGATATTGTTCCGATGACAGGAGAAAATAGAGTGTTGGCAAAATTTGGTTTAGAAGTAATTAATTCCAATCCACGTCCAGGTATAAAAGCTTTAATTCAGAATGTAAAAAAGAAAGTTATCACCATTACCGATGTAGTGTTTATCATTGCGCCAAGAATCAACGCAGCTGGAAGAATCAAACACGGTAACGAAGCTGTAGCCTTATTAACGGAATACGACTTAGACCAAGCCGAACAATTTGCTTCCGAAATAGAACAATACAACAGCGACCGAAAAGATTTAGACAAACAAATTACTCATGAAGCACTTACACAAATTAAAGAAAATAATGAACAGCAAAACGTTACTACTGTTGTTTATAGCGAAAACTGGCATAAAGGCGTTATTGGTATTGTGGCTTCTCGATTAACCGAAACCCATTACCGCCCAACGATAGTCTTTACCAAAAGTGGAGATAAATTAGCTGCTTCAGCCCGTTCTGTGAAAGATTTTGATATTTATAATGCACTCGAAGTTTGCGCCGAACACCTCGAACAATTTGGAGGTCACATGTATGCTGCTGGTATGACTTTAAAAGAAGAAAATTATCAAGCTTTCAAGGAAGCTTTTGAAAGAGTAGTTTCAGCAACCATACATCCTGATTTACTAACTCCTGAAATCTCAATAGATGCCGAAATTAATCTGACGGATATTAATGAAAAACTCATTAGAATTCTAAATCAGTTTGAACCTTTTGGTCCACAAAATATGACGCCTGTTTTTATAACTAAAGGTCTAAAAGATACTGGCTACGCAAAAGGAATTGGAACGGATGAAAATCATTTAAAACTTTTTGTAAAACAAAATGGCTCCGAAGGATTTGGGGCGATAGGATTTGGTTTAGGAGATAAGTTGGATTTGGTAAAAAATAAAGCGCCTTTTGATGCAGTTTATTGTATAGACGAAAACGAGTTCAATGGTAACGTAACAGTCCAGTTAAGGTTGAAGGATTTAAGGTAATTAATATTCTTTCAGTTCAAATTGCTCACCATCAAAAACTCCATAGGTAAAATAACCAATCCAATCGCCAAGGTTAACATATTCGGAGTTATCACCCACTTTAATTACCATAGGAAGATGACGGTGCCCAAAGATGAGGTAGTTGTAATGTTTGGTTTCGAGTTTGCGCTTGGCGTATTGCACCAACCATTCGTTATCTTCGCCTAAGAATTTAACGTCAGCATCCCCAGAAATCAATTTGTTTTTTACGGAAAGATATTGCGCCAGCTTCACACCTAAATCAGGATGCAACCAACGATACAACCATTTCGAAAAAGGGCTTGTAAACACTTTCTTCATTCGCTTATAGCCTTTGTCACCAGGGCCTTTCCCATCACCATGACCAATTAAGAAAGTTTTACCGTTATATTCATATTCTTGATTGTCATGAAATACAGGAATGTTCAACTCTTTTTCAAAATAATCGCCCATCCACAAATCATGATTGCCTACAAAGAAATAGATAGGAATGCCGCTGTCACGAATTTCGGCTAGTTTAC
The DNA here is from genome assembly GCA_947472705.1 of Flavobacteriaceae bacterium. Classification (GTDB taxonomy): domain Bacteria; phylum Bacteroidota; class Bacteroidia; order Flavobacteriales; family Flavobacteriaceae; genus Flavobacterium. The sequence goes on along the minus strand of CANJDA010000007.1, from coordinate 11,620 downwards.
CTAAAACTCTAACGAACCCTTTTGGAACAACTGTTTTATACTCAAACCAAAAATCAAACAAATCGCCCAAAAGGAAAATACATTCGGCATCCTGTTTCACTTCATCCAACCAAGCAACAAACTTTTGTTCCCGAGGAAAACTGGCTTCAGGTGTGGGCGCACCAAAGTGTTGGTCAGAGGCAAAGTATATTTTTTTATTAGGTGAAATAGTCATCAAGAGTTGAGGTTAAACATTATCAGAAGCATACCATTCGGCAAAGGATGTATCGGTTTCTTGTAATTTTAAAGAGTGCAATTGAATATCGTGTGGAAGACGGTTTTTTATTTTTTGAGCAAAATCGATAACCATGTTTTCACTAGTTGGTTGATAATCCACCAAAATCACATGATGACCACGATTCTTCAATTCTTTAGCCAATTCGATATGAGGTGTATTTTGATTGAAAACCGTTGCATGGTCAAAAATGTCTACAATTTCTTCCTTGACAATTTTCTTCAAATCCGAAAAATCAATCACCATTCCAAACTTTACATTAGAGGTGTCTGTAATAGGTTTTCCAATCACTGTAACCGAAAGTTTATAACTGTGTCCGTGTACGTTTTTACATTTACCGTCATAGCCATATAGCGCATGACCGGTTTCGAATGAAAATTGTTTGGTGATTCTGATGTTACTCATGGTAGCCTTTTATGTGGCAAATTTAGTAAAATATAACTACTCTTCGTTCTGTCTTTTTTTGGCTCTTGAATACATCCACCAAGCAGCACCCACAATTAAAGCAAACGGTAAGATATTTCCAATCCAAACCCCGATGAGGTAACTGCTGTTGGGAGCATGCTTTATTTTTTCATTAACATCAATCTGTTGGATTAAAGAGATAAGGCTCATAATGCTTTTTTAGTGATACAAATTTAATCAAAAAAACAAGGTTGCCTTTTGGGCAACCTTGTTTTTATTTGATATAAATATATTATGGGTTTTGTTCAAAAGTTTGTACTTCATTTTTATCAGCAGCTCGAGCATTTAATGCCAAATTATCAGAATTCACAACAATGGCAACAAAGCTTACGTTTTCAGGATTAGAAACGCTAGTTGGCATTGGAATCGAAAATGATTTGGTAATGCTTTGCCCTGCTGTGGTAGCATCTGTTATTTGATCCCCTAATAAGTCTGTGATATTATGTCTTAAAACATGATTGTGTTCATATGTCGGTACCGGATTAATAGCACCAAAATAAGAAGTGTAATTGGCTTGAGAATGAATTAAATGATTTTCAAGTACATAAACCACTAATTTTAAACCAGTATAATTTTGAGCAAATTTCACATTCACATCCAAATTTATAGTGCCATTTTCAACCGTTGAAGACATGGCAATTCCTAAACCCGAATTGTTTCCAGTTAATGCTTTGGCTTGTTCTAGGTTGTAGGGTTCTGGTGAAGTCCAAACAATCGTTCTATTTAATCTTGATTGTGGTAGTTCTAAATCGGCGTTCGGCATGATCAAATCTTTCAACGGTTGGTAATCCGGGAAATGATAGGGATCGTTACCGTTGTGTATTGCAATAGAAACCACTTTGTCTGATTGCTCATACATTTGGTCAATCGCATAGGCCACGCGGGTACAGTTTCCGCACCAGGTACCTGTGTAATCCTCTAATAAAACCCGTTGCTTGAAAAATCCAGAAACCGGAGGCGCTGTTTCACTACTGTCTGGTAGGTTTTCAATAACATTGGTTGGGCTACAAGAAAAAAGAATGGAAAATAAAAGTAGCGATAAAAAGAATTTAAGTTTAGTCATTGGGCAGCTGTTATTTTAATACGCAAATAAAATAAAAAAACTTTAAAGTTTGAGTTATTATTTCGTTATTTGTGGAAACAATTTAAACTAAAATGAAAAATCTTTTACCCTTATTTTTACTTTTCGTTGGTTTTACCGCGATGGCACAAAAACAAATGCCAAATGTTTCATTGTCAAACCTTGATGGAAAAAAAGTTTCTGTGACTACTGATTTTATGGAAAAAGATAAAATTTATATCTTTTCTTTTTGGGCTACTTGGTGTACCCCATGTATTAGTGAATTAGAAGAGATGAATGATATGCAAGAAGAATGGAAAAAAAGCTTGCCTATTGAAATTATTGCCGTAGCGACTGATGATTCTAGAACTCAAAAAAGAATTAAGCCATTGGTTAACGGAAAGGGATGGGATTACAAAGTTATTTTAGATACTAACCAGGAGTTGAAAAGAGCTTTAGGTATCGTAAATATCCCTTATACTGTAGTGGTAAAAAATGGCGTGATTGTGCACATACAGAATGGTTATGTACCGGGAAGTGAAAGTGAATTATTTAATAAATTAAAGGCACTGTAATTGATGAAGAAGTTTCTTTTTATTGGATTATTTGCTGTAACAACGACTGTCGTTGGACAGGATAAGGGAGCCGTGTCTGGAGGTTTTGAGTCGAATGCGCAATGGTATTTAAATGATAAATTTTTATTATATAAAGTTAATCCTGATTTGCCTGATTCACCAATTATCTCTGCTACGCATCCGGAGGATCCATTGCGTTCTAACAACTATCTTTTTGTAAATTATAAAATCAAGAATTGGACTTTTGGTATTCAAGGGGAAGCGTATGAGCAACAAGCCTTGTTGAATTACAATCCGAAATATAAAGATGCTAATGTTGCCACTTATTTTGCTCAATTTAAAAACGATAAAATTGATGTAACAGCAGGGTATTTCTATGAGCAGTTTGGAAGCGGTTTGCTATTGAGAACGTGGGAAGATAGAGCCTTAGGAATTAACAATGCGTTGAGAGGATTGCGTTTCATTTATAAGCCTACAAAGTACTTTATCTTAAAAACCTTATTTGGGCAACAACGAACGGGTTTTGATGTTTCAGAAGGTAAGATATATGGGGCGGATGCAGAATTAATGTTGTCGGATGTTTTTAAATTTGAAAAAGACGAATTATCTTTTGGTTTAACTTATGTAGGGCGGGATGAAAAACCAACTATTGTAAATCCTAATTACAGTAGTTTAACGAACTCATTTGCGGGTAGATTGAACTTTGTTCATGATTCATTTTATATTTCAACAGAATACGATTATAAATCAAAAGACGCAGTAGTTAAGGTTCCGACTCAAATAGATAATAATTTAATTAAGCCCGGAAGTGCTTTGTTGCTTAATTTAGGCTATTCCAAAAAAGGATTTGGAGTAGATGCGACTTTTAGAAGGTTAGAGAACATGAATTTCTTTTCTGAGCGTTCTGCTGGTGGAAACAAGTACAATAATTTAATCATGAATTATTTGCCTAGTTTAACGAAACAACATCATTATAATTTAGCTAACATATATGTTTATCAGGCACAGCCTGGGGTGTTGATCACCGATGTTTCTTTGGTAAAGGCCGGAGAGATTGGTGGGCAATTGGATGTTTTTTACAACTTCAAAAAGGGAACTGCTTTGGGCGGAAAATATGGAACCAAAGTGGCTGTGAACTATGCGGAGTATCATGGTTTAGGGGGTGATTACTATCTTTTTTCTCCCCAAGATTATCAGACACAATTTATAGGGTTTGGAAAAAAATACTTCTCTGACGCTAATATAGAAATCACTAAAAAATGGAGTGATCGAGCGCAATCGGGATTTAGTTTTATCAATCAATACTATGATAAAAAGTATTTAGGTGGTAAAGGAATTATTTATACCAATATTGTTGGCGCGGAAACGACCTATAAGTACAGTAAAAACAAATCAGTTCGAGTGCAGGCAGAGCATATGTGGGCCAATAAAGATAAAAAGAATTGGGCAAGTTTATTAACCGAGATTAATTTTGGCACAAAATACAGTTTGTATGTATCAGACATGTATAATTATGGTAATGAAGATGCCAAATTGAGAACGCATTACTATGGCATTGGAAATTCTTATAGATACAAATCCACAAGAGTTTCGTTGTCTTATGGAAGACAGAGAGGCGGATTGGTTTGTGTTGGTGGTGTATGTAGAAATGTACCCGAAAGTACCGGCGTGTCTTTATCTTTAAATACTAGTTTTTAAAACAGTTAGAAACTATCTTATATTAATTGTTGACAAATAAATAACCACCGCTAACTTCTACATGGTATTGTTTCATAGGGTATGGTTGTCCAGGACATTGACCAGTATATAAATTATAAACAGTACTGTCACAGTCACATGTAGCATTATTACCACTAACAGTCATTGCACTAGTACAAATATTAAAAGGCTGATTTGGGCAGGCTAAATCATATGCTACGTAAACGTTGTTACCAGTATTAAATATTACTATTCCTCGAGCCCCTGATCCTACATCAAAATTAACAATATGGTTGCCAGCTAATTGTAATAGTGGATAAAAATTCAAATTAAGCTGTAAATTAACAGTATAGTTAGGGATGTTGGGATTGTTGTTTACCCTCCCAGTATCGCAACTTATGGTAAAAACGACAATGATTACTATTATAAAAATCTTTTTCATGCTCAAATTTATTTGAAATACTATGGCGAAACAAATTTAATTTAATTAACTTTGGCAAACGTTAATAAACGTTAACAAATTTGAAATAAACAAAAAATAATATCTTTGCAAAAAGAAATCCCGTTGCGATGGGATTTTTTCTATTTATATAAAAGAGGAAAACATGAGCACAGTATCGTATTATACCGCAGAAGGATTAAAAAAACTTAAGGACGAATTAGACCAACTTAAAAGTATAGAAAGACCAAAAGCATCACAAGCCATTGCAGAAGCAAGAGATAAAGGTGATTTGTCTGAAAATGCAGAATATGATGCTGCCAAAGAGGCACAAGGCATGTTAGAAATGAGAATTTCTAAAATGGAAGAGTTATATTCTAATGCGAGACTGATTGATGAATCACAACTTGATTTATCAAAAGCTTTGGTGTTGTCCAAAGTCAAAATTAAAAATCAAGCCAATGGTATGGAAATGAAATATACATTGGTAGCCGAAAGTGAAGCAGACTTAAAAACTGGTAAAATTTCTGTTAGTTCTCCTATTGGAAAAGGATTACTTGGAAAAAAAGTAGGTGAAATTGCCGAAATAAGTGTTCCTAATGGAAAAATAAATTTTGAAATTTTAGAGATTTCAAGAGACTAAGGATGGCCAGTATTTTTACCAAAATTATAAACGGAGAAATTCCTTGCTACAAAATTGCAGAAGACGAAAATTTCATAGCATTTTTGGATGTAAATCCAAATGCTAAAGGGCACACACTCTGCGTACCCAAGCAGGAAATCAACAAGATTTTTGACATGGAAGAAGCGTTGTATTTAGGATTAATGAAGTTCTCCAGAAAAATAGCCAAAGCGTTAGAAAAAACAATTGAATGTAAAAGGATTGGTGTAGCTGTAATTGGTCTTGAAGTACCGCATACGCACGTTCATTTAATTCCGTTACACGATATGGAAGATATGCGCTTTCAAAGAAAAGTTATTTTGACCAAAGAAGAATTTGAAGATTTGGCAAAAGCAATTCAACAAAATTTATAATATAGGAATCTCGATAATTCGGGATTTTTTTATGCTTTTTTAAAAGCTATTTGTATGGTAGTTCCTTTTCCAATCTCGGAGTGCAATACTTTGATTTTCCCTTTGTGATATTCTTCTACTATCCTTTTGGTTAATGACAAACCCAATCCCCAACCACGTTTTTTAGTTGTAAATCCTGGTTCAAAAACGCGTTTGTATTGATTTTTTGGAATTCCTTTGCCGTTATCGGTCACTAATATTTTTACCAAATTAGAATCTTCTTCAATTACTACTGATAATCTACCTCGACCTTTCATTGCATCAATTGCATTTTTAACTAAATTTTCTACTGTCCAACTATGTAAGGCAGCATTGAGAGATACCATAATAGGACCTTTCGGAGCTTTAAAAGTAAACTCTACCTGTTTTGAAAATCTTGATTTTAAGTAATCAAAGGACTGTTCTGTTTCTTCAATTATATTTTTACGCTCAAGAATGGGCTCGGAACCAATCTTTGAAAATCGATCGGTTATCGTTTGTAAACGATTGATGTCTTTTTCAATTTCTTGGACAGTGGTTGCAGCTACATTATCAGCCTTCATAATCTCGAGCCATCCAATGAGAGAGGAAAGAGGCGTTCCAATTTGATGTGCAGTTTCTTTAGCCATACCAGCCCATAACTTATTTTGAGTAGCCATTTTGGTACTACGATAAAAATTATACACCACAGCGCCAAATAAAAATATAATCAATAGTAAAGCGATTGGGTAATATTTTAGTTTGTTTAGTAATGAGGAATCGCCATAGAAAACAAGGTATTTTAATTTTCCAGACTCGTAATGTATTGCAATTGGGTCATTTTGTTTTTTTAATTTTTCCAAAAACTTTTTTAGTTTAACAGGATCTGAAGAATCACTTTCATCAATATTATTGTGTCTTATGATTTTGTTGTTTTCAGTTAAAATAATAGGAATTGTAGTGTTGTTCTCCATTATTTGCCGTGGAAGCTCAATATCAGTATCAAGATTGGCATTATTAATAGTTTTTAAACTCTCTGCCCAAAGTTGCATTTTTACGCGCTCTTCATTTTTAAAGATTTGGAAAAAAGTATACGTATTCCATAAAATTAAAGCCACAATGACAAAAGAAGCCAAAATGATGATCCAACGAGTGATGTTTCTTTTTTCAGAAAACTGCATAGTAACTATTTGGGTTAAAAGTAGTGAAAAAATAATATTGCCTGAATTGTAAATTTATTACATTTACCCATCAATAAATCAAAAACTTAATTTATGAAAAAAATTACTTTATTGCTTTTTGTCCTTTTAGCTGTGGTTTCAAAAGGATATGCTCAATTTCCTGAAGGATTTGAAGGTGCTTCATTTCCGCCTGTGGGATGGACATCTTTCATTGGATCCAATGGACTTGGAACCGTTAATGACTGGTCTATTTCTACTGATCCAGCCTATATTTCAACTGGAAATCAATCAGCTTATGTTCAGTATGAGGGAGGTACAGGAGATGTTAATGAGGATTGGTTGGTAACACCACAATTTACGGTTACTGCCCCTAATACCTTATTAGCTTTTTTTGAATCACAAACTTATGGCTTGGTAGATTATGGAACAATATACACCATTAGAGTTTCCACTACTTCACAAACTAATATTGCCTCTTTTACAATTGTCGATACCAAAACTGAGGCAGATATACCGTCCTCAATGGCTCAAAGATCGGTTGATTTAAGTGCTTATGTTGGGCAATCCATTTATGTAGCATTTGTAATGGCTCAAGACGATGGTGATGATTGGGCTATTGATGATGTTTCATTGGAACCATTTACAACTACACCAAATTGTGCTACTTTAACTTCTCCAGCCGATGGAGCTACAGGGATAGTAGTTGGACCTGCCGTTGCTTTTACTTGGGATGCCCCAACTACAGGACCAACTCCAGTCAGTTATGATGTATGGGGCGGAAATACCTTACCATTAACATCAGCTGATTTAATCGGGAATTTCACAACAACTTCAGGCAGTTTACCCGTTCCTGCTTATGACACTACTTATTATTGGAAAGTAATACCTAAAAACGTAGGAGGTTCAGCCACAGGTTGTACCACTTTTAGTTTTACTACACAATCACCTCCTGGGTATTGTTTAAATGGAAATTTGTATCCTGATACAGCCTATGTGCCTCAGGTTTGTGATGGAGCAACTGCCGAATCAATTACTGATTTTGGATATGCTGGAGAGTATTCCTTAGTTAGCCTAACTTCGGGTTTAACTTACGAGTTTAGTAGTTCTAATGCAACTGATTTTATTACTATTAGCTCGGAAGATGCTTCTACAGTATACACGTTTGGAACAACACCAGTAACATGGACAGCTACTTCTGACCAAACAGTTCGATTTTACACGCATTTAGATAACCAATGTGGTACAGAACAAGTTGAAAGAACAAGAGCTGTTATGTGTAGTGGTTTTACCGCTTTACCTCCTGATTGTGCTACCTTAACATTTCCAGCAGATGGGGCTATAGATGTACCTGTTGGTTCTTTAGTTACCTTTACTTGGGATGCCCCAACAACAGGAACTACTCCTGATAGTTATGATATATATGGAGGGACAACTTTACCTTTAACCGCTGCCAATTTAATTACAAATGTTACTACAACTTCAATAGGAATAACAATTAATCCACCAGCATACAACACTACTTTTTATTGGATGGTGGTGCCAAGAAATTTGGCTGGTGAAGCAACAGATTGTACTTCGTTTAGTTTTACAACTATAGCAGCTCCAGGCTATTGTTTGAACGGAAACCCTATCCCATACCCAACGGATACTTATGTTGTCAGTTCTTGTGACGGAACTACAGTAGAAGATATTATACCAACTGCTGATGGTTATGCAGGTGAATATTCAAACGTGAGTGTAACGAGTGGCTATACCTATCAGTTCAGCAGTTCAATTGCAACCGATTTCATAACCATTAGTGCCGATGATGGCGTAACCGCAGCCATAGCAGGGATTACCCCTGTAACTTGGACAGCTGCTGCTGATGGAGTGGTTCGTTTTTACACCCATGCCGATGATCAATGTGCCACAAATACAGACCCAAGACAAAGATCAGTACTGTGTTCAGGAGGATTAAGCTTACCAACATTTAATACTTCAAGTATTAAAGCCTATCCAAATCCTGTGAAAGATATGTTGAATCTAATTTCGGATAAAATGATTTCTAAAGTTCAGGTTACTAATTTATTAGGACAAGTAGTGCTAGAAAAAGCAGTAAACACTACCAACGGTCAAATAAATGTCTCCAATTTAGCCTCAGGAACCTATTTGGTAAAAATTACTTCAGAAGATTTAGTAAAAACCATCAAGGTAATCAAAGAATAATTTCAAAAGAATCTTATAAATTTAAAAGTCCCGCTTATGGCGGGACTTTTTTTAATTAATATAGTTGATTTTTGCTTTATCAACAAAACACTTATTTCGTTATTTTTACCAAAATAAATTCCCATGCTTAGCTTTGAACCCCATACTTTATCCCCAGCCGATTTACAAAATTATTTGCAAAGTGCCGTAGCTCCTAGACCCATAGCCTTTGCTAGTACTTTGGATGAAAATGGAAAACCTAATTTGTCTCCATTTAGTTTTTTTAATGTCTTTAGTTCCAATCCACCTATCCTAGTTTTTTCGCCAGCTCGCCGTGTTCGTAATAATACGACTAAACATACGTTAGAAAACTGCCAAGCAACAAGACAGGTGGTGATTAATGTAGTGAATTATGACTTGGTGCAACAAGCTTCACTCTCAAGCACAGAATACCCCGATGGTGTAAATGAGTTCTTAAAATCTGGCTTAACAATGCTTCCTTCCGATATGGTAAAACCTTATCGTGTAGCAGAAAGTCCCGTTCAAATGGAGTGTAAAGTCAACGAAATAATTGCCTTAGGAAACCAAGGCGGTGCCGGTAATTTAATTATTTGCGAAGTACTTAAAATTCACATCCATGAAAATATTTTAGACAGCAATAACAAGATTGACCAAAGTAAAATTGATTTAGTGTCGCGTTTGGGAGGCAATTGGTATTCGCGTTCCAATCAAGGATTGTTTGAAGTCGAAAAACCATTGGCAACCCTAGGAGTAGGAGTAGATGCAATCCCCGATTATATCAAAAAAAGCCCCATTTTTGATGGTAATGATTTGGGAAAATTAGGAAATGTAGAAGCATTGCCAACGCAAGAAGAAATTACTATATTTGTACAACAAAATTTTGCAGTAAAAGGAGTTTTGAGTTCAGATGATGAACAAAAAATTCACCAAAAAGCAAAAGAATATTTGAATAATAATGAAGTACTATCTGCCTGGAAAGTACTTTTAGCAAACCAATAATTATGGAAGTTACCGGAAAAATTAAAGTGATTAACGCTGAGCAACAAGTGAGTGCCAGTTTTAGAAAAAGAGAATTAGTTGTGGCTACAGAAGAACAATATCCACAGTTTATTAGCATCAATTTTGTGCAAGATAAATGTGATTTGTTGAACAACTACCATGCGGGTGAAGCGGTAAAAGTTTCCATTAACCTTAGAGGGAGAGAATGGGTAAATCCACAAGGAGAAACCAAGTATTTCAACGACATTCAAGGTTGGAGAATTGAAAAATTGCAAGCAGAAGTACCAGCTGCTGGAATGGCACCAATGCCTGCTGCAGAAGCATTTGAACCAGCAACAAATTTTAACGAAGAAGAGCACGACGATTTGCCTTTCTAGAAATAAACATAAAGTATAAGACAAAAACCATTCTAACAGTTTATATGTGTGAATGGTTTTTTCGTTTACTGCTTTTTATTTCCTCTAATTTCTGAATTATGCATTTTTTAACCAAAGACTTATACTTTCCTCCCGTTGATGAAGCCTCTTTTGAAGGGGTGTTGGCAGTTGGAGGGGATTTGTCGGTAGAACGATTAGTATTAGCCTATCGCAACGGAATTTTTCCTTGGTTTAACGAAGATGAACCCATATTATGGTGGTCTCCGCCTGATAGGATGGTGGTCGTTCCATCATTGTATAAAGTATCCAAAAGTATCCGAAATTTGTTGAATCAAAATAAGTTTCAGGTCACATTTAATCAAAATTTTGATCAGGTTATTCGAAACTGCCAACAAATAGAACGGAAAGATCAGGAAGGCACTTGGATAACGGATGACATAATTTCTTCATATACTAAACTGCATGAAATGGGTATAGCTAAGTCTGTCGAAGTATGGCAAAATGGAGAACTTGTTGGAGGGTTGTACGGAGTGGATTTAGGCCATGTTTTTTGTGGTGAAAGCATGTTTTCTAAAATGCCTAATGCGAGTAAAATTGCTTTTGTAACCTTGATAAAACATCTGAATGAAAACAATTATAAACTTTTAGATTGCCAAGTTCATAACGACCATTTAGAAAAATTGGGTGCTTTTGAAATCTCAAGAGAAGTGTTTATGAAGGTTTTGAAATCAGAATAATCATTTTATTTTCTCTTCCAACAATCTTCTACATGATCATTTACCATACCAGTGGCTTGCATATGTGCATAGACCACTGTTGATCCCACAAATTTAAATCCGCGTTTTTTTAAATCCTTACTAATCGCATCCGAAAGTGGAGTAGTTGCCGGAACCTCTTTCATGCTTTTAACATTGTTATGAATAGGTTTTCCATCAGTAAAATTCCAAATGTATTTTGAGAAACTACCAAACTCCTCCTGTACTTTAATAAAAGCAATAGCATTAGAAACCGTAGCTTTTATTTTTAAACCATTTCTAATAATTCCAGCATCTTGCATCAATTCTTCAATTTTGGCTTCGTTGTATTGTGCCACTTTTTTATAATCAAATTGGTCAAAGGCATTGCGAAAATCACCTCTTTTTTTAAGGATTGTATACCAACTCAAACCTGCCTGAAAGGTTTCCAAAACTAAAAATTCAAAAAGAGTATCATCATCATAAACAGGATTTCCCCATTCATTATCGTGATAATCGCGGTACAAATCGTCTTTCTCGCACCAGGCGCAACGTATTTTATTTTCCATCTTTAGCAATGT
>CANJDA010000006.1 GCA_947472705.1 Flavobacteriaceae bacterium | reverse complement strand
TGAAAATTATCACCTAATTGAAAAACGGGGATGGCATTTTGTCCGTTTTGAACAAAAGTTACGGTTTTGATATTATAAGGCGGAGCTACTTCTACTTCTGTCTGTGAAAAAGAAACAACGCTATTTATCAACAAGCAGCAAATAAAAAACTTTTTTAACATAGGTATAAAAATATGAGTAGTAAAGATACTAAAATTTAGATACCACTATTATGTCTAAACTTATAATTTACTTAAAACAAACGGGAATGATTTCTCCTTTGGCTAGGCAGTATTGCTCTACCAAGTCTGCAGCAATTTTATTAGTATAATCTTCCTCAACCACTTTGAAACCAATACTGCGCAACTTTTCAAAATAATCTCGGCCATACACTCGAACATGATCGTATTGTCCAAAGATTTTAGCACGTTCTTTTTGGTTTACAATGGTATCATCAGAAAAAGTAGTTGCTCTTGATAAATCTTGAGGAATTTGAAAAATACCCATTCCGCCAGGTTTTAAAACACGATACAGTTCTTGCATGGCTTTAGTATCATCTGGAATGTGCTCTAACACATGATTGCAAAAAATGATATCATAACTGTTGTCCTCAAAAGGCAAATTACAGATATCAGCTTTTACATCAGCCAAAGGCGAAAGCAAATCGGTAGTGGTGTACTCTATATTGGGTTGCTTTTTGAATCGTTTGTAAAACTCCTGTTCTGGAGCAAAGTGCAATACCTTTTTTTTATCGATAGCTGTAAAAAAATCCGTTTCATTTTGCAAATACAACCACAATAAACGGTGTCTTTCCAACGAAAGTGTACTTGGCGATAACACATTATTTCTTTGATTTCCGTACCCATAAGGCAAAAACATCTTGAAACTTTTGCCATCAATTGGATCAGTGAAACGATTGCCTTTTAACAAAAATGCTAATATTGGTCGCACTAGGATACTCAATCGAATTAATATCGGTCTTGGGATGGTATTGAGAATAAATTTGAATATTTTTTTCATTATAAGACTAAAGGGTTTTTACGAAATTCATATTCCTCATTACTTTCAATTTCTAAGGCTTTGTAGATATAAGCAAAAGTCGAAAGCAATTCGGGCTTTCCATCAACTAAGGCTACGTCGTGTTCAAAGTGAGCACTTGGCTTCCCATCAGCAGTTAGAATAGTCCAACCGTCTTTCAATTGCTTAATGTTTTTAGTACCCATATTAATCATCGGTTCAATGGCTACCACCATTCCTTCCACAAAAAGTTTGCCTCGACCACGTTTACCATAGTTTGGCATTTCGGGTTCTTCATGCATTACTCTGCCTAAGCCGTGACCCACCAATTCGCGAACCACCCCATAACCATGACCTTCACAATATTTCTGAATCGCATTTCCTACATCTTCAACGCGATTACCAGCTTTGAATTCACGAATACCAACATACAAACTTTCTTTAGTTACTTGCAATAGCTTTTTAACTTCTGGAGCTACTTCTCCAATCTCAAAAGAGTAGGCGTGATCACCATAAAAACCATTTTTCAATGCACCACAATCAACCGAAATCACATCGCCTTCTTGAAGCGGTACATCATTTGGAATGCCATGCACTACTTGCGCATTCGGGCTCATACAAAGCGAGTTAGGGAAACCATACATTCCTAAAAACCCTGGTACAGCACCATGATCTCTGATGAAAGCTTCGGCAAGTTTATCTAAATATAAAGTGGTAACACCTGGTTTAATTTCGGAGGCAATCATGCCTAAGGTTTTAGAAACAATCAGTGCACTTTCGCGCATTAATTCAATTTCTTCTTTTGTTTTTTGGATAATCATGAGCTTCAATTTAACTGCGTTTCGAGTCAGTTGGCAAAAGTACAATTTTATACTGATTTGAAATAATTGGCAAACATAAATGAGTTTTATCATGTTTTTCAATCTTTTCCAATAGTACCTTTGCCTAAATTTTTAGTTATGAGCAAATATGTTTCTGCAGCAGAAGCTGTAAAAATGGTGAAATCTGACAATCGTGTCTATGTTCAAGCGGCAGCAGCAGCCCCTACAATTTTAACAAAAGCGCTTACAGATAGAGCTTCTGAGTTGCGCAATGTTGAGGTGTGTCATTTGCATACCGAAGGACCTGCTCCCTATGCCAATCCTGATTTAGCGGAAAGCTTCCACGTAAATTCTTTTTTCCTAGGTGCCAATGTTCGTCATACTCTTGCTGCTGGTAACGGTTCTTATACCCCCGTTTTTTTAAGTGAGTTGCCTCATTTGTTTAGAAAAAATGTCTTACCCATTGATGTAGCTTTTATACATGTTTCGCCACCCGATAGTCATGGATATTGTTCTTTAGGCGTTTCTGTTGAAGCTACAGTGGCTGCTATACAAAAGGCTAAAATAGTTATAGCTCAAGTCAATCCACAAATGCCAAGAACCTTTGGTGATGGGATTATTCATATAAAAGAAATTGATTTTTTGGTAGAGGTAAATGTACCCATATACGGCCATGAACCTTGTGCATTTTCCAATGAAGAAGAAAAGATAGGAGCGTATGTGGCTTCTCTAATTGAAGACCGAAGTACTTTGCAAATGGGAATAGGCTCCATACCCAATGCGGCTTTGAGTAATTTAAAAAACCATAAAGATTTAGGACTGCATACTGAGATGTTCTCGGATGGTGTGATTGATTTAATCGAAAAAGGTGTTATCAATTGTAAATATAAAGGAACTTTGAGAGGAAGAGTCTTAGCTACTTTTTTAATTGGCTCCAAACGATTATATGATTTTGTTAATGACAATCCATTTATCGAAATGAAAGAATCGTCGATGGTGAATGACACTGCTCGCATTCGTAAAAATCCCAAGATGGTGGCGATAAATTCAGCCATTGAAGTAGACGTAACCGGTCAAGTTTGTGCCGATTCAATTGGAGCTCATATGTACTCTGGCGTAGGTGGTCAAATGGATTTTATCCGTGGAGCATCCTTGAGTGAAGGCGGAAAAGCCATAATTGCATTACCTTCTATAACCAAAAATGGCGAAAGTCGCATAGTGCCTTTTTTAAAACAAGGAGCAGGGGTAGTTTCAACCCGTTCTCATGTGCAATACATTATTACTGAAAACGGTATTGCCAATTTATACGGCAAAACATTAAGACAGCGTGTTACTGAAATGGTCAAAATTGCTCACCCTTCTCATCAAGAAAGTATCGAAAGAGCTTATTATGATATGTTGAGATAAAATAATGTGATGGTTTCATTATTCTTTAATGAACTTGCTGTAGGCTGTCCCTTTATCCGAATTAATACCAATAAAATAGGTTCCTGTTTTTAAATTAGAAACTTCAACCGTTGAATCACTTCCAGTGCAAGGTAGAGCTATTATCTCTTGTCCAATAATATCATAGATAGTTATCAAATGGATAACATTTCCATTTATTGATTCAATATGCAAACTGTTTTGAACTGGATTTGGATATATTTTGATATTGGCATTTACAAAATTATCAGCAATAGCCATATTGCATGTTGAACTGACTTGGCAATTGGAATAACCATATTGAGTAATGAGATTTTGTACCATAGTTAGTTGCCCTTCATCGGCACATATATTCAAAAGGATTGGATTATTTGAAAAATCTAAAAACTGCTCATTGATGCCATTGTTAATATTTAAATAAACCAATTGACCATTCTCATGGCAGTTTAAAAGCGATAGCGCAGGCAATATACTTACATCTAAAGTTGCAATTTGATTTGAGCTGCAATCTAAAATTTCAAGACTAGGCATGTCAGTAAAGGTAAATGAAGGGATAAGGTTGTTATGACAATATGCCGATTGAAGGTTGGTCATTTCACTTAAAACAAAAGGATTGCCAATTTGATTATACTCACAATTCAATAGGGTAAGATTAGTCAAGTTCGTTAAGTCCAGAGTTGAGATTTGATTATGAGAACAGTTCAAAATAGTCAAATTATCCAATCCACTCAAGTCTAATGAAGTCAGTTGGTTAAAGGAACAATTTAAAAAATTTAAATTCACTAATGGACTCAAATCTAAAGCAACAAATTGATTGGATTGACAACCTAAATTAGTTAATTGAACTAAGTTACTTAGGTTTAAAGTAGTCAATTGATTATAATCACAATTTAAGGATTGAAGAGAAAGCAAACCATTTAAGTCTAACGAAGTAAGAAAGTTAAATCGGCAACTTAAGTTTTGAATACTAGTAGCATCGGCAAAATTGATTTGGGTAAGGGTATTCTCGGCACATTCAAGATTAGTAAGATGGGTTAATCCTGTTAAATTTAAAGAGGTCAATAAATTGAGACTGCAATACAACGATTTAAGATTATTCAAACTACTTACGTCTAAAGCGGGAATGTGATTTTGATTACAATTAAGTGAACGAAGATTGGAGAAATATTCTATACCAGACATGTTATATATGTTTGCTATAGAAACATTTAAACCAGTAACCAGTAATGCCTCGCTTACTTCTATTTCATTATTATCATTAATATCTATTTTTATAGAAACAGTACCATTTAAGGCAATACTATTTGATGGGCTTGCCGCTAATAATTTGGTCTTAAAATTAGCATCTGGTATATTTATTATTTGAGCTTTGGTAGTTAAAACCATAAATACAACCGCCAAAAGGATATAAAGTCTTTTCATAAAACAATTTGTGGCTCAAAGATAAAATAAAAAACCCCTCATCCGAGGGGCTTTTTATTACTCTTTAATAAACTTACTATTAGCCGTTCCTTTATTGGTATTTACTTTTATAAAATAAGTTCCCGATTTTAAATTAGAAACATCTATAGTAGAAACACTTTCCGCATTTGTAATAGCAAGGACCATTTGCCCAACTATATTATATATTTCAATCGATTTCATATCTATGTTTTCCTTAGTTTGTATATGCAACTCTTGCTCTGTTGGAACAGGATAAACACTAAAATAATTCCCAAAATCAAAATCTTGAGTCGCCAAAGCTTGAATAGTTGTTGTAAATGTATTCGTGGCAATCGGAAAGTTATAATCAAAATAAATACTAGCCGAGTTACTAAACGTATTGCCAACCACTAATGTTGGTTTGGTTTTAATTTTAAACGCTACATAACCATCATTGTTGGCATCATCAAATGGCAAATCGATGTTTTCAAAAATGAATTCCACTTTGTTGGTGTTCTTTATTTTTGTTTCAAACGAATGACTTCCTGAAATGGGAATCAAACTATTGATATCAAATTTAGTAGTATCAATTATATCTTTTACCACTACGTTCTGAGCATTGGCCGTACCCGTATTTTCAAATCTAATAATGTAATGAACATAATTATCAATCATATCAGTTCCAACGATATCTCCTTCATTACAAATTTTATCATTGGGGTCATGTGCGTTTACAACTTTTTGCTTTATTTGTGAATGGTTATCTTGATAGTATTCATCATCAACGATTGGATAAATCACTGCAGCTAAACCAAGATCATCACCATTATTCAATGGGGGGGATTGTGTTGTACTGTTTAATAACATCGAAAAAGTAATAATTCTTGTTTCAAATGGTTGTAGGTTGGTATAATCCCATTGCAATTCTGGTTCAATTGCACTCGAAACACTAGGAACTGCTGAACTAAGAACCATAACATTTGGGTTTGCACCATAATCTACCTTAACAAAACCGTCAAGAGGAACATTACCTTTGTTTTTATAAATCAGTTTGTAGTTTGCAATAAATCCTGGCCTAGGAACATTCAACGGAAGTAAAACTACTTCTAAATCTTGGTGAATACCATTTGGTGTAATACAAAAATCTTGAGTAAAAGGGCTTGTATTCGTCGGAAAAGTAACGGTTGTAACATTAGGGGAAACCACAAAATAATTTGGATTTTCAACGATAGGAGTAATGGTTTGTGTCCCTGCTGGAACCGGAATAAAATAAGTTCCGGATGGATTGACTATGGTAGTCTCAGTGTTAGGGCCATTAGCAATGACTATTTTTAAGTAGGGAAAATTAATATCGGTAGCACTACACCCATCATTATCTCCATCGTATTTATTATTTCCTTGAATAGTAAAATAGTTTCCTCCAGGCACAAAACTACAATAGGTGTTTACATGACAATTTGTATAGCCATATTGGCTTATTCTTGTTTGTATAGTATTTATTTCACTATCATCTGCACATAAATATTTAATATGAGGACAGTCAAAAAAAACAGTGTTGGTGGTAATCCCATTTTTAATATTTAAACGTGTAAGAAGCGGATTGCTGTTACAATTAGCATAGTTTAAATTCAAACAAGATGAAAAGTCAACAGAAGTAAAGTTATTAAGATTTATATATATTTTTTGAAGATTGGTTAACCCATTTACATCTAGAGTAGGGAGTAGGTTTTGAGTACAATTTAGTTCCAAAAGATTTGACAAACCAGCAACATTGATACTTGTAATTTGATTATTTCCGCAATTTAATTTTTGTAGGTTGGATAATCCAATAAGATTTAAACTAGTGATTTGGTTACCACTGCAATCTATTTCTTGAAGATTTGCCAATCCTCCTAAATCTAATGCAGTAAGCAGATTATTTCTACAATCTAATTTTTGAAGACTTGTTAAGTCAAGCAAATTAATACTCGAAAGTGCATTATTATACAGTGCCAAGTTTTGAAGATTAACTAACCCAGTTAAATCTATATTCGAAAGCAAACAACTCAAACAACTAAAGTCTATAAGACTTGTAAAACCACTCAAATTTATGCTAATAAGGTTACTGTCAGCATCACACAGTAAACTTTTGAGATTGGTTAACCCATTTAAATTTAAACTCGTAAGAGGGTGATTCGTAGAACAGTTTACCGATAGAAGGCTTGTTAAACCACTCAAATTTAAACTCGCAAAATTATTAATAGAACAATCAAAATTTTGAAGATTGGTTAATCCGGTTAAATTTATACTGGTCATTTGATTAGAGGAACAATCTAAAAATTTTAAGTTTTGCATACCACTTAAATTTAAATTAGTAATGGTATTAAGTTTACAATTCAAATATTGAAGTTCAGTAAAACTTTGTATGCCAGATAAATTAGTAATATTTCCAGTAGAAACACCATTAAAAAAATACAACCACTTTATAGCTATTGCTTCACTAACCTGTATTTCACCGTCATTATTGGTATCAATTTTAGTATAGTTTGTAACGTTTCCATTGATATCAGGGGTGTCTGTAGAGGCTATTTGATTTGTAGTATTGGCTTCTAACAACTTCGCCTTAAAATTAGCATCAGGAAAATTTATAATCTGCGCCTTAGCAGTAACAACCATCAACACAATAAACAATAGTGTGTAGAGTTTTTTCATAAAAATAGTTTGAGGCTCAAAGATATATAAAAACCTTTGTAAGATATAATGCATAAGAATAATTTGTCGTTCTATTTACAAGGCTAAATCCATCCAATTAAAACAGTAAGCTCCCCTCCTAGATTAGGAGGGGTGGCTCAGCTTGCTGAGACGGGGTGGTAGAATAAATAGTATTTATTGTTAAAGTAAAAGTAGCTATTATTGAACCACTATTGCCTAAGAAAATCCCACATGCTCTTTACAAAAGCGACTTCCCAGTCATTACTACCGGCTTCTCAATACCCATAAGGGCCAAAATAGTAGGAGCTAGGTCGCCCAAAACACCATCATGAATGACTTTTAAATCTGGATCAACCAAAATAATAGGCACAGGGTTAGTAGTATGCGCTGTATTAGGCGAACCATCAGGGTTTATCATGGTTTCACAATTGCCATGGTCAGCAATAATAATGGTAGTGTAATGGTTGATCAAAGCAGCTTCTACCACTTCAGTCACACAAGCATCCACCGCTTCACAAGCTTTAATCGCAGCAGCCATAACCCCTGTATGCCCTACCATATCGCCATTGGCAAAGTTCAAACAAACAAAATCTACCTCCCTTTTGTTAAGCTCCGGAATCAAAGCGTCTTTCAATTCAAAAGCACTCATCTCAGGTTGCAAATCATAAGTCGCCACTTTAGGAGAGTTTCTCAAAATACGTGTTTCTCCACGAAAAGGAAGCTCCCTTCCACCCGAAAAGAAGAAGGTAACATGAGGGTATTTCTCCGTTTCAGCAATGCGAATTTGGATTTTATTGTGTTTTTCTAAAACTTCCCCCAGCGTTTCGGTAATGTTATCTTTATCATAAATGACATGCACGTTTTTATAGGTGTCATCATAATTGGTCATCGTCACATAATACAAACTCAGTTTGTGCATGTTAAATTCATGAAAATCTTTTTGCGAAAGCGCTTCGGTTAATTCTCTTCCTCTGTCAGTTCTGAAGTTAAAAAAGATAACTACATCGTCATTTTGTATCGTAGCAATAGGAGTGTCATTAGCATCTACAGCTGTTATAGGATTAATGAATTCATCGGTAACATTATCGGCATAACTATCGGCTATGCTTTGAACCAAATTGGTGCTGTGTTTTCCAATACCATTCACCACCAAATCATACGCAAGCTTTACACGCTCCCAACGCTTGTCTCTATCCATAGCATAATACCTACCAATGACCGAAGCAATCTTTGCCCTAGTATTTTGAAGGTAATTTTCTAAATCTTGAATATACCCTTTCCCCGATTTTGGATCTACATCTCTACCATCTGTAAAAGCATGAACAAAAACGTTCTCTAATCCAAAATCCTGAGAAGCATCAATCAATCCGCGCAAATGTGAGGTATGCGAATGCACCCCACCATCAGAAACTAATCCAAGAAAATGAACCGCTTTATTATGATCTTTAGCATATTGGAAAGCATCAATCAACGGTTGTTCTTGACTCATCGTTTTATGGGCTACAGCCAAATTAATTTTGGCCAAATCTTGATAAACAATTCTTCCAGCACCGAGATTCATGTGACCAACCTCAGAATTCCCCATCTGTCCTTCGGGCAAACCTACATTAAGGCCATCAGTCCTTAACTGTGCATTAGGATATTTTTTATATAAGCTATTAATAAAAGGAACATTGGCATTGTCAATGGCAGATACTTTAGGGTCAGGAGATTTTCCCCAGCCATCCAAAATCATGAGGATTACTTTCTTATTCATTGGGATTTAATTTTATGTAATACCGTTAAACATATCCGTCTAGGGCATACAAAGATAATCCTAAATTTTGGTTTTTTAGAAGTGAACTTTCTCCGATGGTTTGGTAAAGGTTCTAGAAAGTCCAACACTTTTTAAAGAATTGTAATCAATAAAATAACGAACACTAATAGAAAATATATGATTCATGTTTTGATTGTCAACAGCATCCTTAAAATTGCTTTCAAACTGATGACTAAATTCTCTATTGAATAGCGAAGAATTGTTTCTATACATTACAGAAACCTGACTACCAGGGGCAAACCACCAAGAATAGGATAAGTCTAAATTCCATGTGTTTAAACTAGAATTTTTATTAACTGTATAACTAGTATTGCCTAGCAAACTACCGTCATCTTGTAGATCTAAGAATTTGTGATTGATAACATAAGACCAATAATGGCGAACATTCAAATTCAAATTCATTTTATTATTGATGGAAAACTTTCCTTGAAGTGTATTGGTATAAGTAATTCGATCTCGTCTGGCAAAAATAGCATTGTCATTTTCATCAAATGCAGTCCAGCCTACATTTTTGTTTTGACGATAAAAATTAAAGGTATAAATTAATGAAAAGTGATCGCTAAAACGATAACGAGGGCTAATCATAACGCCATAATTCACCCGTTTTTTTTCATTTACAAATGTGTAAGAAGGATTGAAATCTAATGCAAATGGACTATTATAGTTGGAAGAATAATAAAAGTAAAACCCTAGGTTTTCAGGAATGGCTACAAACTTCATTTCGTTAGCAGATCTTGGTTCGTAGAAATCATATACAACCAATGGTCTCGCATTAATACCATAACCATAATAATCATTATTAGAATCATTTGAATTTACATTTAAAGCAAGATTCCCAGCTTGAATTCTCCCTGTTCTATTGTCAAACTCTGAATACATTTTAAAGAATACTAAATAAGAATTATACCTTTTGGTAGGTTTCAAAATTCGATAACTTGTGGTAGAATAGAGTGAATGGAAATGGGTTTGAAAATTAATCCCCAAGTCATTAATGTCATACTCTTTTGAAAAATATTCACTTCCTAAACTAAAACGGTATTTCCCACTAGATTTTGCAAGAGACAATTTAGAAGTAAAACCCTTTTTGTTTTCAAAGTTTGCAAAATCATTAATGTAGCTATACTTGAAACCCCCATTAAGGTTATAGGTGTTTTTCTTGGTGTTTAAATCCCAAACCAAAGCGGAAACATTAGCGTCTTTATATTCTCCATCACGAGTTACATTTGTGTTCACTAAAGAAACCGAGGAATTTTTATTAAATCTTTGATCCAAAACCAATACATTATAATTAGTTAATGGGGATATAATCTCAGTTCTTGTTTCGTTAGTATCTTCATTTTTAATGGTAACACTAGTTTTTTCTGAAACAGCATTCAAAACACCAATACCTAATCCTTTTTTGGTTCTCCCAGAAACTTTCAAGGCATTTATTAATTTTATAGTACCAGGCATATCAACAACAGTTTCATTATTAGCCACGGATATGTAGGGAGTTTCCCCAATTCGCCGAGTGTATAACAAACCGCCTTTATTAAATAAGTCAGTTCCTTCAGTAAAGAAAGGGCGGTTTTCAGCAAATTGTTGCTCAAAAGCACTCAGGTTCAATTCCACATTATCAAACTTGGTTTGTCCAAAATCTGGAATTAAAATAGCATCTAAGGTGAAGGCGTCATTGATGCCATATTTAATGTCTAAACCACCTTTGAATTCTCCATAAGTTTTTTGAGTTTTACTAGCATAAATATATTGTGAAGTATAAGGAATTAAAAACAAACGAGTGGGGGTTTTTATGTTTTCTATACCTTCCAAAACTCCTGCTTGAGTACTTTCATTCCCAATTTTATTGTCTATCAAATTCCAAGAATATTGTTGTCTTAATCTACGAATTTCACGATAAAAGTTTAATCCCCAAGTTTGTTTGTCTTGTGTTGAAAAACGCAAAGCAGCATACGGAATTTTCATTTCAACTGTCCAACCAAAATCATTAATTTCAACATGACTGTCCCAAATGGCATCCCAAGAAAAATCTTCGTCATTAGCTTCTGTATAGATAGCGTCTTGTTGGACTCCTGCAGCACTGACAAAAAACCGAAACTCCTGTTGCCCATCATTATAACCATTAAAAAAAACACCAAAATGATCAGCAGTTTCAAAATTATCTCTTGAGGTTAATTCTTTTAAAATTTTACTGGGTTCATCGTCAAAAAGTGTAGCGGCAATATATATGGCTTCATTGTTATAAACAATTTTGACTTCAGTTCTTCTTTTGTCAGGAATAGGTTTCCCGTTGTCGGGATTGATCATAACAAAATCCGTAGCAATGGCAGCCTCTTTCCAAATTGGCTCATCAAATTTACCATCGATAGTAATTTTATCATTCGTAAATTGTGTTTGCAATGACTTCTTTTGACCAAATGAAAAAAGAGAAAGCAAAAAAAGAATGAAAAAAAAAGGATAGGTTTTTTTGGGCATAAAGAGGTGGTTGGATAAACAAAAATAATTATTTTATTGGTTGATGCAATTAGTTTGGAATATAAATGGGTTTTTGTTTGAAATCTAACTCAGTTTTTTAAAGATATTATTTTTTTACTGAATACTTTAGTTTCCTATTTAGTGAATATAATATGATAACATAATGAATTTCTTAGCATTACAAAAGTTGAAATGAAATAGAAATTTTTTTTTCAAAAAATTTGCATCCAAGGAAACTTATTCTATATATTTGCACTCGCATTGCGGAAGTAGCTCAGTTGGTAGAGCTCCAGCCTTCCAAGCTGGTTGTCGCGAGTTCGAGCCTCGTCTTCCGCTCAGTAAAGTCTCAAACGAAAGTTTGGGACTTTTTTTATTACCCTAAATAGGCCAAATCAGTTTCGGGTAGTAATTCCTCTAGAGTTTTATTTTGTTGAAATAAGCGGGCGGATAAATTCCCTTTTAAAATTATTTTCTCTCCGATAACTTCCAGCCAACTTCCTTCTCGCAATCCTAAAACCGGAATCGAATTAAAGGCATGAAATTCCTTAATTCTGGTTTCTCGTGTTTCGCCCATGTGTTTGCTTTGCAAATCAGCATCTAAATAATGTGGATTCAAATTAAACGGAATAAGTCCTAAAGTTTTAAAACTTGGTGGATAAATAATAGGCATGTCATTTGTAGTTTGCATTGTTAACCCGGTTATGTTACTGCCAGCGCTTGAACCAAGATAGGGTGTTCCTTTTACGACTGTTTTAGCTAAAATTTCCATAACATTATTTTCATACAATTGGGTCACCAAAAGAAAAGTATTGCCTCCACCAGTAAATAGTCCTTGAGCTTTTTGTATAGCTTCAGTAGGATTATCAAATTCATGTAAACCTCTTACGGTTTTATTAATTTTGGCAAATGCCGAACGAACAATATCAGTATATCCGTCATGAGAAATTCCACCTGGTCGGGCATACGGAATAAATAGTATTTCATTACAATCTTTGAAATGATTTTCTAATGTTGGTAATAAATATTCTAAATAATTTCCGCCGTGAAGTGTTGAGGTACTAGCTATAATTAGTCTTTTCATTTTGATAAATCTTTGACCAAATGTACTACTTTTGAGTGTTTATATTAACAAAACATTACCACGGTTTTAGGATTTATTTAAGATTGGGTTGCAATATTTTTACCGAGAAATAAATATATCAATGAGATACGTTTTTCAAATACTGATTTTACTATTTGTCTCTACTAATTTATTGGCGCAACCCGTTATGGATAAAAAAATTAAGGGCAAAGTTGTTTCTGATGCACCCGATTTAGAAAATATTTATATTATAAATCTAAAATCAGAGGCTACTACAGTAACTGAAAACGGAGGTTATTTTACATTACAAGTTGCTGTTGGAGACACCATTATGTTTTCTGCGGTTCAAATAAAAGGCAAAAAAATAGTTATTACTGAAAATGATTTTAGCAAGGATTTAGCTTTTTTCAAATTAGACACTGAAATCAATCATCTTGACGAAGTAATAGTTAAACAAAATAAAAACATAAATGCTGTTTCGTTGCGCATACTAGATAAACCGGCAAAACATTATACACCTGCAGAAAGACATTTAAAAACGGCTTCAGATTTAGATGGTAAAGTTGGTTTTGGAGGTTCAATAGGGCTTGACCCTTTATTAAATTGGATGTCGGGAAGAACTACAATGTTGAAAAAAGAAGTAGAAGTTGAGAAAAAAGAAACGTTACTTCAAAAATTGGAAAGCCAATTCGGATTTGACTATTTTACCGAAAAATTAAAAATACCAAAAGAAAATGTAAAAGGATTTTGGTATTATGCTGTTGAAGAAAAAAAACTAGTCAACGCCTTGAATGCTAAAAACAAAACAATGGCATCTTTTGTTTTGGCAGAGTTAGCCACTAAATATTTAGAAATTCAAAAGAGTGTACAACAATAGTTTTAGTACATTTGAATATGAAAAGATTCTTAAAAATCAGCTTTTTATTAGTCCTTATATTTGGATTAAGTGCCATGAGCTTGCATCGTTTTTATATTGCCATTTATCAATTGCATTATGTGCCTCAGAAAAAGATGGTACAAATTACTACTCGCATTTTTATAGATGACTTAAACGAGGCACTTAAAAAAGAATATCATAAAAAAACTTTTGTTGGAACAGAAAATGAAACGCCAGAAGACATCACTTTGATGAAAAAATATATGACAGAGCGATTTAAAATATCCATTAATGGGCAATCTAAAGTTATCAATTATCTCAGCAATGAACTGGAAAATAATGTAATTATTTGTTATTTGAATATCAAAGATATAAGTAAAATAAGTTTGATTGAAGTAGAAAATTCAATACTCACTGAATTGTTTTCAGAACAACAAAATATCATCCAATACAATAATAACGGACAAAAGCAAAATTTATTATTGACCGCTGAAACCACTAAAGGAATGTTAAATTAATTTCCGAATCCTTTGCACCCCGCAAAATTATTTTACTTTTATCTCCTTAAAATAAAGTCTATGAAAGGAATAGCTACCATTTTGTCATTTGTATCTGTATTGTCAATGAGTTTTGTTCAAGCTCAAGAAATACCAAAACCAACTAAAACTGACGAAAGAAATCCCGATAAATTCAAACAGATGTATGATTTATTGGCGACTCCTAATATGTATCGAACTGCTTCAGGAGCACCAGGTCCTGAGTATTATCAGCAACAAGCCGATTATAAAATTGATGTAGAATTAGATGATAAAAATCAAAAATTATATGGTGTAGAAACTATTACGTATACCAATAATGCTAAAGAATCCTTAGACTATTTGTGGATTCAATTAGACCAAAATGAAAAGGCTAAAAACTCGAAATCGCCTTTGGTAGAAAGTAATAAAACCGATTTGTCAATACCGGCTCAATCTTTTTCTCGCAGGTATTTAGAAGAAGATTTTGATGGTGGATTTAAGATTGAATATGTCAAAGACGCCCAAGGAAATCCTATGAACTATACTGTTAATCAAACCATGATGCGTGTTGAAGTTCCAAAACTTTTAAAGCATAACGAAAAGATTTCTATATCTATTAAATGGTGGTACAATATCAATAATTACTTATTAGATGGAGGCCGTTCGGGCTATGAGCATTTTGATAAAGACGGAAACAATCTTTATATTATTGCGCAATTTTATCCAAGAATGGCGGTTTATAATGACGTAGAAGGCTGGCAAAACCAACAATTTTGGGGTTCGGGCGAATTTGCTTTGCCTTTTGGAAATTTTGAAGTGAACATTACCGTTCCTGCCGACCATATCATGGAAGCCACTGGAACATTATTAAACAGAAGTGAAGTCTTCACTCCAGCTCAATTGGCACGTTATAACGAAGCGGAAAAATCATTTGACAAACCTGTAATAGTGGTAACACAAGCTGAAGCCGAAGCCAGAGAGAAACGATTTTCAACTGCCAAAAAAACTTGGAAATTCAAAGCAGAAAATGTGCGTGATTTTGGTATTGCAACGTCAAGAAAGTTCATTTATGATGCTATGGCGGTGAAGCTTGGCGGTAAAAATGTGATGGCTATTTCGGTTTACCCAAAAGAAGGAAACCCACTTTGGGAACAATATTCTACCAGAGTTGTAGCACATACTTTAAAAAGTTATTCCAGTCATACTTTTGATTTTCCTTATCCGAAAGCGGTTTCGGTACATGCCCAAGACCAAGGAATGGAATATCCAATGATTTGCTGGAATTGGGGTAGACCTGATGAAGACGGAAAATATACAGATCGAGTGAAAAATGGCATGATTAGCGTTATAGTTCATGAAGTAGGGCACAATTTTTTTCCTATGATTGTAAACTCTGATGAACGCCAATGGACATGGATGGATGAAGGATTAAATTCTTTTTGCGAGTATATGGCATTAATCGAATGGGATCCTAATTTCCCTGCAGATAGAGGACCGGCGAAAGCAATAGTTCCTTACATGAGTGGAGATCAAAAAGGATTAGAGCCTATTATGACCAATTCAGAAAGCATTCGTCAATTTGGGAACAATGCTTACGGAAAACCTGCTGCTGCATTAAATATACTTCGTGAAACCGTTATGGGTAGAGAATTGTTTGATTATGGTTTTAAAACCTACGCAAACCGTTGGAAATTCAAACACCCAACCCCTGAAGATTTTTTCAGAACTATGGAAGATGCCACCGCTTTTGATTTAGATTGGTTTTGGAGAGGTTGGTTTTATACTACTGATAATAATGACATAGGAATTAAAGAAGTAAAAAGATTTTATGTCAGCAATGAACCTTCGAAAGAGGCTAAAGAAGCTTCAACAAGAAGAAGACGAAGAAATTTTGATCCTGGACCAATGGTTTATATGATAGCAGAGGGTAGTGAGGATTTCAAATCCGAGATGAACAAGCCTTTCGACAGCAAAGAAGTTAAAACCCTAGATGATTATGTGCAAGCTCATTTTACCAAAGAAGAACAGGCAAAACTAAATTCGCCTAAATACTTTTATCAAGTAACGTTCAACAAACTTGGTGGATTGGTAATGCCGATATTAGTTGAAATTACATTTGAAGACGGAACTAAAGAAAACTACCAGTTTCCAGCACAAATATGGAGAAAGAATGATCAAGAAGTAAGTCGAACCTTTGCCACACAAAAAGTGATTTCCAAAATAATGGTCGATCCAAAATTAGAAACAGCTGACATAGACACTACGAATAATTCTTGGCCAAAAACAGAAGAAAAATCAAAATTTGATTAAGAGAACTTTGTAACTTTGCAACTCAATTTAGAAAATTAAAATTATGTTTGGAATTGGCGGTGGCGAATTAATTTTTATCATTTTCATAGCCTTAATGCTTTTTGGTTCTGATAAAGTTCCAGATATAGCGAGAACTTTGGCAAAAGGAATGGCACAAGTAAAAAATGCTACGAACGAAATAAAATCTGAAATTCAAAAAGAGGTCAATTCCAATGGTATTGATACTTCAATGAAAGAATTAAGCGAAACTTTCACCAAAGAAGTCAGTAAAGTAAAAGAAGGGTTAGATACAAATCTAAGCCACCCAATGCAAAATATCAGTAACGATATAGAAGAAGCAACAGGGCCAATTAAGAGACAACTATAATCTTGGAAAAAATCATTCACTTTGACAAAGAATTATTTGTTTTCCTAAATGGTTTGGGATCTGAAACATATGATAATTTGTGGTTAGTGATTACCAAACAATTTTATTGGACACCACTTTTCCTGATTATTTTCTATCTATTACAAAAGAAACTTGGCTGGAAAAAATTTGGGTTTTACATACTTTTCACGGCAGTTTTACTTTTGATTTGTGACCAAACTGCCAATCTTTTTAAATGGTATTTTCAACGATTAAGACCTTGTAATGATCAAGAAATAAAAAATATAATTAGGGTAGTGAAATCAAGCCCTTCTTATAGTTTTTTTTCAGGGCATGCGACAAATTCTATGGCAACTACAGTTTTCACGTTTATGATTTTAAAGCAGTATTATAAACATGTTTACTTTTTGTTTTTATTCCCATTAATCTTTGCATATAGTCGAATTTACCTAGGAATGCATTTTCCAGGTGATATACTGACCGGTTATGTTTTTGGAGCAGCTTTTGGGTTTTTATTTTACAAGATTTTTCAAAAAAACATATTGAAAAATTAGCGTACTCTAGATACTGTTAGGCCGTCTCTAATAGGAAGTAAAACAGTTTCCACTCTATCATCATCTTTTAATAATTGATTGTATTCTAAAATGATTTTTGTGGTGATATCATTAGGCTTTACTTCTTCTAAAACTTTACCACTCCATAATACATTGTCCGATAGAATAATACCACCTTTATTCATTAATGGAATTATTAAATGAAAATAATTGATGTAGTTTTCTTTATCAGCATCAATAAAAACCAAATCGTATTTTTTATTTAAAGTTGGAATAATTTCTAAAGCATCGCCAAGATGTTGGATAATTTGATTTGCCCACGGACTTCTGTCAAAATATTTTCGTTGAAAATCGACTAATTCTTCCTCAATATCTAAAGTGTCAATAACTCCATTTTCAGCCAAACCTTCCGCTAAACAAAGTGTTGCATAACCAGTATAAGTCCCAACTTCAAGTATGTTTGTTGGATTAATAATTTTAGAAAGCATGCTCAATACGCGTCCTTGAAAATGCCCACTTAACATTCTAGGTTGAAGGATTTTTTGATGTGTTTCTTTATTTAATTGTGCTAATAATTCAGGTTCGTTTTCTGAATGGTTAGTGACATAAGTATCAAGCTCGTCTGAAAGGAAATGCATGGTTTTGTTTTTTACAAAAATACAAATTAAGAAATAACCAAAATACCCTAAATTTGCGCCATGGAAATTGAGAAAAAAGATATTCGAAGTTTAACCAAAGAACAATTAAGAGATTTTTTTGTAGCTAATGGCGAAAAAGCTTTTCGTGGCAATCAGGTGTACGAGTGGTTGTGGAGTAAAGCCTCACATAACTTTGAAGACATGACCAATGTATCTAAAGAAACGCGTGCTATGCTCGAAACTAACTTTGTTATTAATCATATCAAAGTTGATACCATGCAACGAAGTGAAGATGGAACCGTTAAAAATGCAGTTAGATTACACGATGGATTGGTAGTTGAAAGCGTTCTGATTCCAACTGAAACTAGAACTACAGCTTGTGTTTCGAGTCAAGTTGGCTGTAGTTTAGATTGTAATTTTTGTGCGACTGCACGATTAAAAAGAATGCGAAATTTGGAACCGGGTGAAATTTATGACCAAGTGGTCGCTATTAATAGAGAAAGCCGTTTGTATTATAATCGGCCACTTTCGAATATTGTTTTTATGGGGATGGGAGAACCTTTAATGAATTATAACAATGTCATGAAGGCCATAGATATGATAACTTCAGAAGAAGGATTAGGGATGTCGTCAAAGAGAATTACTGTTTCCACTTCTGGGGTTCCTAAAATGATAAAAAAAATGGCTGATGATGAGGTAAAATTCAAGCTGGCGGTCTCATTACATTCAGCTATTGAGGAAACTAGAAATAGAATTATGCCTTTTACCAAAAACTTCCAACTGCCGGAGTTGAAAGAAGCCTTACAATATTGGTATCAAAAAACTAAAAGCAAAGTTACATACGAGTATGTAGTATGGAAAGGCATTAATGACGATAAAGCTTCTATAGAGGCCTTGGTAAAATTTTGTAAATATGTGCCATGTAAAGTCAATTTAATAGAATACAATCCTATTGATGAAGGTGAATTTCAGCAAGCCTCCGATGCAGCTATTACGAATTACATCAAAGCATTAGAGCAGAATGACATCGTAGCTAAAGTACGCCGAAGCCGTGGCAAAGACATTGACGCTGCTTGTGGTCAATTGGCCAATAAATCATAAAAAAGTCCCGTTGCTATTATTTAGCAACGGGACTTTTCCCTTTTATAATGTGCAATTTTTAGTTTCCGAATGTAAAACTGGTTGCAGTTCCGCCATCAATAGCAATGGTAGCGTTGTTGTCACAATCACCATTTCCATAATCAATAACAGCATTATGCAAAGGACCGCTAATTGTTAAAATGCCACTAACAACTCTGTATTGACAATTCATATTTATTTTTAAAGGAGCAGAAGCTAACACAACATGACTGTGTTGTGTTCCATTAGGTCTTGTTGAAGTAATAGATTGATATATTTTATAAACATTATCACTTAAATCATAGTTGCCAAAATTCTCAACACATTCTCTAGTTCTGGTTCCAATTCTGGTATAGACATCACCATTTGGGAAAGTAGCTGTCATATTCATGTCCATTATATGAATAGGGTGACTGTCTGCCAAAAGGTCGCTGCTAGCAAATTTTCTGGTGATAGATCTGTTTCCTTCTATTAAAATATCGTTATGTGTAAAATTCACAAATTGATAATTGATAGTGTATCCTGTAGTAGCTAAAGTGTTTGCAGTTGGTAATGGTAAAGCTCCGGAAACTATAATTTCACCGGTTAAAATATTTCCGTTGAAGGAACAATTGTTAAAAGTTACGGTTCTTGACCAAGTGGTTGCAGTTAGAGTTGGATCACTAACTGAGGCACAAGCAGGCAATGATGACACAAAATTGGTTGCATTTTTTCCAGCCCCAGATGGGTTTTGTTGAAAGTATACATCTTCAACAACATCGGAAATATCATTTGCCGCTTTGTCCATTTTGTTTGAGGCGACTGCATCAGCTGAGGTCAATTTTGAATCTGCTGAAGAAGAGTTGTCTTTTGAACAACTTCCCAAGGTGAAAATAGCTACAAAAGCTATCATTCCAAGTAAATTCTTTGTTTTCATATATTTAAGTTTTTTAAGTTTTACCAAATTAAGACTTCATTAGATGTAATAGGTTTAATCAAATATAAATATTTTTTTCATACAAGGGCTTTATTGTATATTTGATACCAATGAATATCACTTTAAAAATAAAACAACCCATTCAACAAGAGATGGAACTTTTTGAAAAAAAGTTCTACGAGTCGATGACTTCAAAAGTGGCGCTACTCAATCGCATTACTTATTATATAGTCAATAGAAAGGGCAAGCAAATGCGTCCAATGTTCGTTTTTTTAACAGCCAAAATGCTGTCCGAAGGGAATGTAAATGAAAGAACCTATCGAGGTGCTAGCGTGATAGAGTTAATTCACACAGCTACTTTAGTTCATGATGATGTGGTTGATGATAGTAACAGAAGAAGAGGTTTTTTTTCCATTAATGCACTTTGGAAAAACAAAATAGCCGTTTTAGTTGGGGATTATTTGCTGTCAAAAGGATTATTGCTTTCTATAGATAATGGCGATTTCGATTTGCTTAAAATCATTTCAGTTGCTGTTCGTGAAATGAGTGAAGGTGAACTATTGCAAATAGAAAAAGCCCGAAGACTTGATATAATAGAAGATGTTTATTATGAAATCATCCGCAAAAAGACAGCTACCTTGATAGCAT
The DNA here is from genome assembly GCA_947472705.1 of Flavobacteriaceae bacterium. GTDB lineage: Bacteria > Bacteroidota > Bacteroidia > Flavobacteriales > Flavobacteriaceae > Flavobacterium. Next base: position 9,571 of record CANJDA010000006.1, on the reverse strand, counting down.
CTTGTTGTGCTTTAGGAGCCAAATCGGTTTCGGAAGATGAAGAAAAGGTGGAAGCCATGCGTAAATTTGGTGAACTCATCGGAATGGCATTTCAAATCAAAGATGATTTGTTCGATTATACAGATGATGCCATTGGTAAACCTACAGGAATCGACATTAAAGAGCAAAAAATGACACTTCCATTAATCTATGCATTGAATAATTGTACTTCTAAAGAAAAAAGCTGGTGTATTAATTCGATTAAAAATCACAATAAAGATAAAAAGCGCGTCAAGGAAGTTATTCAATTTGTAAAAGATAGAAACGGTTTGCACTATGCCGAACAAAAAATGATGCAATTCCAAAAAGAAGCCGTTCAAATCCTCGAAAATTTCCCCCAATCAGAATACAAAGATGCTTTGTCATTAATGGTAAATTATGTTATTGAAAGAAAAAAATAAATTTTATTTATATTTTTTTCTGATGTAAAGTATTGAATATAAACGCACTATCTTTTATTTGGTTTTAAAATCGATTTATTTTTAAACTATCATACAACTATTTTCTAATCTGTCTCGTCTATGCTAATAGAACACTCTAACAATAGGTTTTGAAAGTAATCAACTTACATAAAGACGAAAAAGAATTAATCGAACTGGCTGTCGAAAATAATCGTCATGCACAGCATAAGATTTATTCAAAGTATGCCCCTAAAATGTTAAGTGTTTGTCGACTTTATATAAAAGATGTACATCAAGCAGAAGATATCATGATTACGGCTTTCATGAAAGTTTTTACCCATTTGAAAAACTTTGAACATAAAGGAAGTTTTGAAGGTTGGATACGTCGTATTATGACAAACGAGTGCATTTCGTTTATTAGGGTAAATAAAAAAATAAAGTTCAGTGAAGATGAAAACTTTTTCGAAGAAATACACAATAATATTGAAAGCCAGTTTTCGGTGGAAGACATTCAGTTTCTAATTGATAATCTGCCCGAAGGTTACAAAATTATTTTCAATTTATATGCCATAGAAGGATATAAACATCAAGAAATAGCAGCAATGCTAAGCATTAGCGAAGGTACATCAAAATCTCAATTGTCAAATGCTCGAAAAATGCTGCAGGGGCATATTACCAAATTAAAAAATTACCAGAATGGAACCGAATAAAATTGAAAAACACTTCAGAGAAAAATTGAATTCTAGAGAAATTAAACCTTCAGTTCAGGCTTGGGACCGATTGGATGCAATGCTTTCGGTAACCGAAGAAAAAAAAACAAAACGACCTTTTGGCTTTTTGTTTATTGCTGCCAGTATTTTGGTTTTAGTAATGCTAGGTACATTTTTATACACACAAAACGGCGCTAAAATTCAACGAAAAGATGACATTGTTATAAAAGAAACGAAACAGGATACTGTTCAAAATAAAACTAATTTAATTCAACGTTCAGCAAAGGTTGAAGCGTTAGAAAAGCAAGTTGTAGAAACAGAAAAACCAATAAAAAATAATGAGTCATCAAACAGAGATCATCAAGTCGTAAACAATAATCATCAAGGAGTTGCACTTAACAATCAAAAACCAACAGTAAATCAAAATCACAATGACAATCAAAGTCAAATCATCAAAAACAAAGAAATTGAATTCATGCTACCAGGAGATATTGCAATTAAAGATATTCCAAAAATAAGTACTCAAAGAGAAATTAGTGTTGTAAGTAATAAAAAGGTCAAATCTGATGAAACTTTATTAGCCGATTTAGACAAAGTGGCTAAACAATCAACTAGTCAAAAATCAACTCTAAAAGTAGATGCTAAATCATTGCTTACACAACTTGATGGTGAGCTAGATCTCACTTTTAGAGAAAAAGTAATCAATAAGGTAAATAAAAACTATAAAGAAGTAAAAGTGGCTTTGGCCAACAGAAACAAAGAATAATCATTAATTAAAAATCAAACATTATGAAAAATCAAATTATTTATGCTGCTTTATTGTTAGCTCTTTTAGTAAGCAAAGTATCAGCTCAGGAAACATTTGAAGCCAAAGCTCACACGATTGCTGATAAAATTGAAAATATTAGTAAAGAAGAAAAAGCCTTTTTGAAAGCAGAAATTGAAGCAGTAAACAAAGAATTGGAAGCAGGTACTATTAATAAAGAACAAGCTGACGATAAGAAAATGAAATTAGCGGAAGTACGTTCCAAAAATATTGAAACTCGAATTGGTAAGGCTCAAGATGAGTTGAAAGATTTAGTACAACAAAAGGTTGACGGTAAATTAAAAGAGAATAAGAGCAATTCATTTTCTTTTAATTTCATAAAAGACACTGTGAAAAGAGCTGAAAGAAGAACAACCTCTCAATTTCTTTTTGCTGCTGGGGTTAATAATTTAGTAACTAAAGGAGCGGTAGCCAATTCTGATTACAGATATTGGGGTTCACACTTCTATGAATGGGGAGTTACAGGCAATACTCGATTATTTAAAAATGATAATTTATTGCATTTGAAATATGGAATATCTTTAATGTACAATAATCTGCGTCCTACGGATAATCGTTATTTTGTGGTTAATGGTAACCAAACGGATTTGGTTAATAACACCACTCATTTAAAAGATTCGCGTTTCAGAAATGTTTTTATTTCAGTTCCAGTTCATTTAGAATTTGATTTCACAAATGCAAAAGATAAAGAAGAAAAAAAAACCTTTAGAACACACGAAAGTGTTCGGATAGGAATTGGTGGTTATGCTGGATTAAGATTAAAATCTAAACAAATTTTAGAATTTGATGAAGGCAGCCGCGATGTTACTCAAAGAACCAAAGGCAATTATAATGTTAATAATTTCATATACGGAGTGAGTACTTATATTGGTTATAAAGAAACCAGTATTTATTTGAAATACGATTTAAATCCATTGTTCAAAGACAATGCTATCAAACAAAACAATATCTCTCTTGGTGTTCGTTTTGATTTAAACTAATTTGTTTGGGTTAATTTTATACTTCGAAAAGATGTTTCAGCAATGAAGCATCTTTTTTTATTTTTATGTAAATTTACCCTCTTTCAATTTTAAATAAGACAATCTTTTGATTACTCGCGAAACCATAGATAAAGTATTTGAAACAGCACGCGTTGAAGAAGTCATAGGCGACTTTGTTCAGTTAAAACGTGCTGGAAGCAATTACAAAGGCTTGAGTCCCTTTTCGGATGAGCGCTCACCATCTTTTATGGTATCTCCTGTTAAGCAAATCTGGAAAGATTTTAGTTCTGGAAAGGGTGGAAGCGTAGTGACTTTTTTGATGGAACACGAGCATTTCACTTATCCAGAAGCCATTCGGTTTTTGGCTAACAAATACAATATTGAAATTGAAGAAACCGAAGTTTCGCAAGAAGATAAAATAGAAGCTAATGAAAAGGAGAGCATGTATTTGGTTTCTGAGTTTGCTAAAAATTATTTTCACGACACACTTTTAAACTCTGAAGAAGGAAAAGCGATAGGGTTGTCGTATTTCAAAGAAAGAGGTTTTACCAATGATACTATTACAAAGTTTGGTTTAGGCTATTCGCCCGAATCTTGGGATGCATTTACCAAAGAAGCTCTAGATAAAGGTTATCAATTAGAGTATTTAGAAAAAGTAGGATTGACAATTGCTCGAGAAGATGGCAAGCATTTTGACCGTTTCAAAGGCAGAGTGATGTTTCCAATACAAAGTTTGTCTGGAAGAAATTTAGGTTTTGGGGGAAGAATATTGACTAATGATAAAAAAGCGGCTAAATATCTCAATTCTCCCGAAAGTGAAATTTATCACAAAAGCAAAGTGCTTTACGGAATTTTTCATGCCAAACAAGCCATTGCCAAACAAAACAATTGTTATTTAGTTGAAGGTTATACCGATGTGATTCAAATGCATCAGGCTGGAATTGAAAATGTTGTTGCTTCTTCGGGTACAGCATTAACACCTGATCAAATTCGATTAATTAACCGATTAACAAAAAACATTACCGTTCTTTTTGATGGAGATGCCGCCGGATTAAGAGCGTCTATTCGCGGAATCGATTTGATTTTGGAAGAAGGAATGAATGTAAAAGTCTGTACCTTCCCTGATGGAGATGACCCCGATAGTTTTGCTCGTAAAAATTCCTTTGAAGATTTAGTTCTTTATTTAGAAAACAATGCCAAAGATTTTATTCAGTTCAAAGCCTCACTTTTAATGAATGAAGCCAATAATGATCCTATCAAGAAAGCTGATTTGATTCGTGATATGGTGGTAAGTATTTCCAAAATTCCTGACAGAATCAAACGCGAAATATACATTCAGGAAACGGCTCGAATTATGGATATTTCAGAGCAAGTCTTATTGAATACTTTGGCTCAAATGGTTCAGAAAGATATTTCGGAAGCTGGAAAAAAACTCAAAACAGAACAAAAAGCTTTTGAAATAGTTAAGGATGATATCAAAGTCACTCAAGAAAAGGTTAATATTATCTACGAATTAGAACGTAAGATTATTGAAATGCTTTTAATTTATGGGTCACACGAAGCCGATTTTGAAGATTATATTTTGAAAACCAATGAGGAAGGTGAAATGATTGAAGAACTGGAAACCAATACCGTTAAAGTTTTTCAGCGAATTTATTTGAGTTTGCAAGAAGATGAAGTTGAATTGGCGAACCCTTTGTTTAAAGAAATATATAATGATTTGATTGCTTATTTTAATCAAAACGAAGAATTCAATATTGAGCATTATTTAATGCAGATATCTCCTGAACATTCACAGATGGTTACCGATATTTTAATGTTGGAAGAAAAAGAGCTTTTGCACAATTGGGAAACCAAACATATTTATGTAAAAACCAAATCGCAAAATGTTAGTCAATATGTTTCAGAAACAATAGTTTCTCTTAGAGAATACCTAATTAATAAATTAATCATGGATTTAATGCAGAGCTATACAGATGAATCTGCGAATGATTTAGAGGAAATAAAAACCACAATAAATGATTACAACAAACTCAAAGTCAGCCTAACCAATAAAATAGGGAGAATACGTTCAACATATTTATAAAAAAACCCGCTAACAGCGGGTTTTTAGTTTTAAACGATTTCTAACGTTTTAGCTTTGTTAACAAGGTCTACCAAATTGGTTACATTTAGCTTCGTTAATAAACGAAGTTTGTAAGTACTAATGGTTTTCTCATTAAGGGCCAAAATTTTAGCGATTTCGTTGTTTTTTTTGCCATCACTTAAGAAACGCAATACTTCAATCTCTCTATTAGATAGTTTTCGATACAAACGCTCTGATTTGTTTTGTTTGGCAATTAATGCGAGGTTTCGCTTGATTTCTTCATTTAGGATAATTTGCCCTTGATTTACCTTGACAATAGTTATCCCTAAATTTTCGAGTTTTGATGTCTTATGAACATAACCCGCACAGCCAGCTTTTATAGCATTAGGTGCATATATGTGCTCAGACAAGCTACTAAAAACGATAACTTTTGTTTTTGGAAAATTTCTGATGATTGACTTGATCTCATAAATACTCTTTAATCCTTCAAGCTCTAAGTCGATGATTAAGACGTCAATTTCTTTGTTTCTTAAAGCATCTGGAACCATAAAAAAATTTCCTACGTTGGATGCAATACTTATTTCAGGGTGATCCTTAAAATAGGCTTTCATTCCAAAGTGTACAACTGGAAAGTTATCAGCAATACATACATTTATCATAATTGTGGTATTTGATAAAAAATTAATAGAAATTTACTGTAAAGTTAAAAAAATTATATTGAAAATATGTTAATGTATTCCATAATAATTAATTATTTTTTGGGATAATACATACAGGAATTGGATTCATCTTATGCTGATTTATAGTATTTAACTTGTTATAAATAGCAAAAACTTCTCTTTCTCTTGCTGAAAAACCCTCTTCTTTTTCTTTGTTTTCATTAGCTAACATTGCCCATTCTAATTCGTCGTAACTTGCCCCTAATTGATCTTCATCTGTTCTAGTATCTCCAAACAATCCATCAGTTGGAGCAGCATCTTGTATAGATTTAGGAATCCCTAAATAGTTACCCAAAGCATAGACATCACTTTTCATTAAATCAGCAATCGGGCTTAAATCTACACCTCCGTCTCCATATTTTGTAAAAAAACCCACTCCAAAATCTTCGACCTTATTTCCTGTGCCTGCAACTAAATAACCATGAATACCAGCCAAATAATATAATGTTGTCATTCGTAATCTTGCCCTTGAATTGGCTAATGCTAGATGTTTTTTTTCTTCGTTTTCACATTCTGGCATTTTATCTTTAAAATCATCAAACAAATTTGATAAGTCTAATTGAACACTGCTTACATTTGAATACTTAGTTTTTAAAAAACTAATATGTTCTTTTTTTCTTTCTATATGACTCAAATGTTGATGAATTGGCATCTCAACACATAAAGTTGGTAATCCTGTTTGGGCACATATGGTTGAAGTCACTGCTGAATCCACCCCTCCCGATATCCCAACAACAAAACCTTTAGTTTTTGATTTGGCTGAATAATCCTTCAACCATGAAACAATATAGGCATTCACTTCCCCTACCTCAATTTTACTTTTTTTAGTCATTTCTTATGATTTTTTTTAAAAGCTGCAATGTATATTTGCAAAAGTAAAAAATCAAAGCCTTTTCAAATCGATTTCTATCTTATAAATTGTCTAAAAATGAAAAAATTCCTTTTGCTTTCCATTTTGCTTTTTGCACTGTATTCTTGTGATAAAAAATCTAAGATTGAAAAAGCAGTGGAAGAAATTCCAGTGGATATGAAAGTTGATCGTTTTGATAAAGCTTTTTATGAAACACCAGTTAAGGATTTGTCTAAGTTAAAGGCTGAATACCCTTTTTTCTTCCCTCAAGGAGTTGATGATAAAGTTTGGATAGACAAAATGCAAAATCCAATGTGGAGAGAACTGTATCAAGAGGTAGAGAAAAAATATTCCAACTTTGACAGCCAAACTACTGAAATAGAAGATTTGTTTAAACATATTAAATTCTATTTTCCAGAAACAATAACTCCAAAAATCTATACGGTTATTGCTGATATGGATTATAACAATAAAGCCATTTACGCTAATGATAAACTGATTATTGCTTTAGAACTTTATCTTGGTAAAGAGCATAAGTTTTATGAATTTCCTAAATACCTGAAACAAAATTTTGAAGAAAGACAAATGATGCCTGATATTGTTTCAAGTTTTGCTTTGAGAAAAGTCCCACCTCCAAATGATAAAACATTATTGGCGAATATGATTTATTATGGAAAAGTAATTTATTTAATAGATTTATTCCTTCCGGATTATACAGATGCTGAAAAAATTGGCTATCAGCCAGAACAAATTACTTGGTGTCAGGAAAATGAGAGCTATATGTGGCGCTTTTTTATTGAAGAAAACCTGCTTTTTGATTCTGATTCTCGATTGCCAAATCGCTTTATCAATGTAGCACCATTCTCTAAATTCTATCTTGAGATTGATAACGAGTCTCCAGGAAGAGTAGGTCAATGGGTAGGCTGGCAAATCGTACGTTCTTTTATGGAAAACAATGAAGTAAGCTTGCAGGACATGCTTAAAATGGATGCCAAACAACTCTTTGAAAAATCAAAATACAAACCTAAAAAAAATGAGTAATACCATTAAATCAGAAATTAAATTCCTAGTAGAACTTGACGAAAACAGAGTGCCTGAAAAATTATCATGGACAGCGCAAGATGGAGGAGTTGAACAAGAAGAAGCCAAAGCTGTTATGCTTTCAATATGGGATAGTAAAGTACAAGAAACACTTCGCATTGATTTGTGGACCAAAGATATGCCGGTGGATGAAATGAAGTTGTTCTTTCATCAAACTTTGGTTGCTATGGCTGATACTTTTCAACGCGCTACTGCCGATGAAAAAATGTCGGATACCATGAAAGATTTCTGTGATTATTTTGCTGAAAAGCTGGAATTGAAGAAATAAAAAAGAAACTTCTATTTATAATTTACCGCTTTTAAACATTTCGTCATTCACCCCATCAATAAAGTCAAGTACCTTGTCTTTTCCCGTGGCTTCTAATGCAGAAGTTACAAAGTGTTGAGGCATTTCTTCCCAGTTATTAGCCAAAAGTGCTTTGCGATAGGATGCTACGTGAGAATCGATTTTTGTTTTACTAATTTTATCTGCTTTAGTAAAAACAATGCAAAACGGCACTTCTATTTCACCCAAATAATTAATGAATTCTAAATCAATTTTTTGAGCTTCCAATCGAATGTCAATTAAGACAAAAGCACAAACTAATTGTTCTCTTTTTTCAAAATAATCAGTGATAAACTGCTGAAAGACTTCCTTAGTTTTCTTAGAAACTCGAGCATAACCATAACCTGGTAAATCGACTAAAAACCAATTTAAGTTAATTTTAAAATGATTGATAAGTTGAGTTTTCCCTGGCTTTCCTGACGTTTTTGCCAAATTCTTGTGATTGGTTAACATGTTAATCAAAGATGATTTTCCCACATTAGAACGACCAATAAAAGCATACTCCGGCAAAGGATCTTTCGGGCATTTGCTCACATCGGAATTGCTGATGATAAATTCGGCGGAATTAATTTTCATTGGTTTTAATTTAAAATAAAAAAGCCCCAAAACAGGACTTTTTGTTTATAAATGCACTTCTTTCAACCATTCGTGTAACAAACGGTTAAACTCATCTGGATGTTCCATCATAGCAGCATGACCACATTTATCAATCCAGTATAATTCGGAATTAGGCATTAATTTATGAAATTCTTCAGCTACATCTGGTGGAGTGACTTGATCGTTTTTGCCCCAAATAATACAGGTTTTCACATGCATTTTAGGTAAATCTTTTGCCATATTATGACGAATTGCACTTTTGGCAATTGTAAGTGTTTTAATCACTCTCATCCTGTCATTTACAACCGAAAATACTTCATCAACAATTTCTTTGGTTGCAATTTTTGGGTCATAAAAAACAGCTTCCGCTTTTTTCTTGATATAATCATAATCACCGCGTTTTGGGTAACTATCACCCATAGCACTTTCGTAAAGCCCTGAACTTCCCGTTATAACAAGTCCAGCTACTTTTTCAGGATACATTTTGGAATGATACAAAGCAATGTGTCCACCAAGCGAATTGCCAAGTAAAATTACACGATCAAAACCTTTGAAAGTAATAAAGTCTTTTACATATTTTGCAAAAGCTTTTACGTTGGTTTTTAAGATGTTTTGAGTATAAATAGGTAATTCAGGTATAACTACTTTATATCCTTTAGTTGAAAAATAACCAGCTACTCCGCTGAAGTTACTCAAACCACCCATTAAGCCATGTAAAATAACTATCGGTGTGCCTTCACCTACTTCAAAATAGGAATATCTTCCTTCTTTTTTAAAATTTCCTTCCATAAAATTAATTCGACTTTTACATCGGCAACAAATATATGATTTTAAAGCTTAAAACCTTTTTTAGTCAGGAATATTTACTACTAAAATCTATAATTTAATTAACAAATATTTGATTTCTATTTTAATCAATTTTCAAATAAACTTCTTG
>CANJDA010000005.1 GCA_947472705.1 Flavobacteriaceae bacterium | reverse complement strand
TTTGTTGTTTTCCATATAACGTACCTGAACGGATGAGGTATGGGTACGTAATAATACATCGGGATTGGTTTGGATGAAAAAAGTATCTTGCATATCACGTGCCGGATGGTATTCGGGCAAGTTTAAGGCAGTGAAGTTGTGCCAATCATCTTCAATTTCAGGACCTTCGGAAACATTGAATCCGATGGTGGAAAAAATATCAATGATTTGATTTTTTACTAACGAAATAGGATGACGCGAACCAATAACAATAGGTTCAGCAGGTCGTGATAAATCGCCATAAACGCCAACATTTTCTACTTTACTTTCTAAAGCTTCTTGTATGGTTTTTACTTTGTCTTCGCAAGTTGTTTTAAGCGTATTGATAACTTGTCCAAATTCCTTTTTTTGGTCGTTGGGCACGTTTTTAAATTCAGCAAACAAATCTTTTAGCAAGCCTTTGCTTCCTAAATATTTGATGCGAAATTGCTCTAAAGTTTCTTTGTTGTCTGTTTGAAACGCTTTGGCTTCGGCAATATATTCTTTTATCTTGTCTATCATCGTTCTTGCAATAAAGGCGCAAATTTAAGGTTTTTAGTTTAAAGTTTATGGCTTCTGGGTAACTGTTATAAAATTTTAAACTAATCAATCACTTCTCTTTCTACAAAATAATTGACAATAGCTTCTTTCATTAAGACGGATTGTTCTCCAGCTTTTAGTGGTGGTAATTCTTCTTTTACTTTGTAATGGGGCCAACCTTCTTTATCTACATAATCAAATTCATAGAAGCCATACGGTTCCAACAAGCGACAAATAGCAATGTGCATTAGGTTGAGTTTTTCGTCTTTTTTGAAGGTTTGGTGTACTTTCCCCAATTCCTGTACTCCGATAAGATAAATAATGGCGTCTAAATCCAATAAATCTCCTTCAGCAAACTGATTGGAAAGAATTTCAACAACTTTGTCCCAGCGGTTTTTTAATTGTTCGTCTCTTGACATTTTTAATCAAAATTAAGGCTGCAAAGATACGACTTGAAACTATTTAAGTGGTCTATTTAATTTCCTTAATAGCATTTTCTTCAATCCAACCGGTGGTTTCATCAGTGAGTTCGACTTTTTTCCAATTGGCAATGCTTTCCAAGATATTAACTTTTGCTCCTTCGTGTAGTACAAAAGCATCTGAAGCGGTTATTTTTGGTTCACTTTTCACCGATGTAATTTCGGCAAAAACGATAGCTGGTTTTTCGTTGTTAATTCTGTTTTTTTCATAAAATCCAGAGGACGTACTTAGTAAAATTCCAAGTAGCCAAACGAACATTCCAACAAAGAAAACACGTTTTAAAAATGTTTTTTTAGAAAAATAATAACCAACAAAAAACAACAAAAATAAGAAGGCAAAAGACACCGCAATCCATGCCCAAGTGTCATAATAATATTTGGAAGTAAAATCGGCAAGCAGTTTATTGAAACCTACTTTTGGAATGACTTTGATATCATCAATGGCCATTTTACGAGCAAAATCTAGATTGGTTTTGATTTCAGTATCATTCGGACTTAGCAACAACGCTTTTTCATAATTATAAATAGCCGGGGCCACTTTGTGTAGTTTGTAATAGCAATTACCAAGATTAAAATATACTTCCGCTGATTGTTTACCAGAGGTAATAATGCTTTCAAAACTAGATATAGCCGCTTGGTAATTTTCTTTTTGGTAATATTGATTTCCTTGTTCAAAAGCAGTTTGTGCTACTATAATTTGCGAAATGAACAACAGTAAAAAAAGTATCTTCTTCATGATTCTCATTATTTAAGTTGTTTTTCTAATTCTGAAATAATGCCAACCGCTTTCTCATAATCCTGCTGTAATGCACTTTCGGAAGACATTGCATAACGTGCCAATTCACAATTTTCAGTCAGTTGAATAAAGTTGGTAATGGTATCTTTTTGAGCATTTCGAGTCTGTAATATCTCACTGATTTTCTCTTTACTCATTTCCGACGTTTCTATGTTTAATTTGGCTTTCAGGAAATTATGCATAGCCTTTTCTAAAGCGATATAAAACGGCTCTTTATTGCCCAAATGTTTCTTAGCATCAGATAAATATTTCTTGGCCAATGCATTTGTTTTTTTGATTTTATTACCCACCACATCATTATCCGAAGCTTCTTTTCTTCGTTTTCCAACGATTAGTAAAGGGATTGCCAATAACGGCAACATCACTAAAGAATAAAACAATCCAGAGCCTAAGAAATCATCTTTTGTTATTGGTTGTAAGTTTGTTTTTTGTTTATTATAAGCAAATGTTTTGGCTACTTCTATTTTGTTTTTTGCAACCTCATTTGAGTTTGTTGTCGAAGCATTTGCTGTTACTCCTGGCCCATCCAAAACAGTTATGGTTATTGGTTGTGATGCAATCGTTTTATAGCTGTTAGAACCTAAATCAAAATAGGTAAAACGCAACGGTTTGATTTGGTAATTGCCTTTGTATTGTGGAATAATAGTGTATTTATCGGCAATTTTTCCTGTCATTCCACTCAATGGAATTGAAACATTTTCGTCATGAACAGGGTCATACATTTCCAAAGCAGAAGGCACGACAGGTTTTGGTAGCGTGAATAATTTTAAATTTCCTGTTCCGGTTACACTAACATTTAAATCTAAAGATTCTCCGTTTTTCAAAGTTGTTTTAGATGGTGATACTTTGAAATCAAAACGACCCACTGCTCCTGTAAAATCTTCTGGTTTTCCTTTTTCAGGTAATGGTTTTACTGCAATGACTTTACTTCCAGCGGAAACCCTTTTGCTATCTTCGGTCATTAAAGGTTGTCCCCAAAAGTTTCTTCGGTTGGTAGGTACTTGACAATCGATATCAAGAGAAAGTGGTTCGATTTCCAATTTGCCCGATTTTGTTGGATACAATACAGTTTTACGCAATACTACATATCGATAGCGTTCGCCTTTGAACATGCCGTCTTCGGCTTTAAGTTGTTTGATATCGATATTTTGACTCCAAAAATCATTGTATTTTGGTTTATTCAACTCCCGCCAATTGGTAATTCCGATGTTATAACTGAAATACAGTTTGTAAACAACTGTTATGGGTTCGTTTATATAAGGATTGGTTTTAGAAATATCTGCCACCAAATACAAGTTGTCATCAGCACTGATGGCTGGCATTTCGTTTGGATCTTTCGGGATTTCAACAGCATTAGTTACATTCACTCTGATGGGAGAAGTTTTATAAATCTGCCCATTGATGTCAATAGAAGCTTGTTTAATGGTTAATGCTCCTTTCTGTGTTGGCAATAAAATAAAAATATACGATTTGTTAAAAGAGCTCCTACCGTTAATCCAAGATTGACTAACCGATTGACTTGGACCTCCAACCACTCTGAATCCGCTAGCTTCAAAATTGGGAGGTTGAAAATTATCTCCATCAGCATTCATCGTAAATTCGATACGGAGTCTTTCGTTGATTCCCAATGAATTTTTGCTCACTTTAGCCTCAAATTGCACTTGAGCCCAAAGTGAATTGGTCATTAAAAACAGTAATAGTATAATCCTTTTCATTTTCAAATCTTCAAATTATATTATTTTCAAATTACTACCAATCTTTCTCTGCTTTTTTAGGATTGGCTTGAACTTTTTGTTTGGTTACTTTATCCTGAACTTTTTTCTCTTCATTATTTACGGCTTCTAACAAATTTTCTAAACGTTGCTTAGAAACACCACTGGGTTGAGGTTGAGGTTTTCCTCCGTTTTGGTCTTTGTCTTTTTTGTCTTTATCGTTTTTGCCGTCTTTTTTATCCTTGTCTTTATCGTTTCCGTCTTTCTTGTTGTCTTTCTTTTCTTTGTCCCTGTCTTTATCTTTTTGGTCTTTTTTATTGTCCTTCTTGTCTTTGTTTTTATCCTTATTCTTTTTGTCATCTTTCTTAGGCGGATTGTTTTTCAAATACAATTTGGCCAAAGCATAATTATAACGTGTTTCTTCATCAGCAGGATTATTCCGAAGGGCATTTTTATATGCTTCTACCGCACCTGAATAGTCTTTCTCTTTCATCAAAGTATTGCCAATATTATGCAATGCGTCGTGTTTTTCATCACGTGTTTTAGCATTTTTATAGGCTTTCCCATAATGATATTTGGCTTCCGCAGCTTGATTTTGGCGATAAATAGCATTTCCTAAGTTATAAGATGCAATAGATTTTTTAGGGTTTTTTGCTTCCGAAATCCGGTATTCTGCTTCTGCATCGGCGTATTTTTTTTCTGTAAAAGCATCGTTTCCTTCGGGCAAATGAGCATCCTTTTCCTTGTTTTGGGCTTTCGCCAAAAAAGAAAATAAAAAGAAGAAAATCAATGTCAAATATTTGTTTCTGTCTATCATCTAATTATCTTTCTCATTAAATAAATTCATTTTTTTCACCCACTTGGTTCTTTTTTCCAACAAGAAAACATCAAAGAACAATAAGAAAAACCCAAAGCCTAAAAACCATTGAAACTGCGATTTAAAATCGGCCATTTGTGTACTTTCAAATTCTGTTTTTTGAATGTTATCTAAAGCATTTTTAACATAGTCTAAAACAGTTTTTGTGGAATCCCCATCAACATAACCACCACCAGTTGCTTTGGCAATGTTTTTCAATACTTCTGCATCTCTTTTGGTAATAACCACTTCACCATTATTGTCTCTTTTAAAACTGGAAGTTACTCCGTTTTCTTTTAGTGGAATTGGCCCTCCTTTTTCAGTTCCAACACCAATGGTTATTATTTTTATTCCTGCTTTTTTAGCCTCTTCGGCTGCATTAACGGCTTCGTTTGAATGATCTTCACCATCAGTAATAATGATGAGAAGCTTATTGGTTTTATCTTTTTTATCTACGAATGTGGTAGCCAAATTAATGGCTTGGTCTATCGAAGTTCCTTGAGCTGATATAATTCCGGGATTCATGCCTTGCAAAAACATTTTGGCCACACTGTAATCGGTTGTAATGGGCAACACTGGAAATGCGCTTCCCGAATACGCTATTATTCCGATGCGGTCGTTTGCTAAATTGTTAATGATTTGAGAAACCAATTGTTTGCTTTTTTCTAAACGACTTGGAGCTACATCTTCGGCGAGCATACTTTTGGAAACATCAATGGCGAATACAATATCGATTCCTTCTCGTTTTACGGTTTCCATTTTGGTACCGATTTTAAGATTTACTAAGCCAATGATTAAGCAAGTAAAAGCTAAAAGAATAACCACTAATTTCAATATTGATTTAAAAACAGATTTTTCTGGACTTAGTTTTTTGATTAAATCTAAATCTCCAAACTCGCGTTGTTTTTTTCTTTTCCAGAATTGGATATACAAGAAAAGCAAGGCCATTGCTGGAATGACCAACAGAAAATACAAATACCATTTTTCTTCTAACTCGTACATATGTTGTTATATAAAACTTCTGTAAACCGTATTGCGTAAACCAAATTCAATTAAAACCAAAAGGCAGGCTATCCATACAAATGGTCTGTACTTTTCGTCATAATCATAAAATTTCAACTCTTGTATTTCACTGGTTTCCAATTTGTTGATTTCATCATAAATAGCTTGTAGCTTACTGTTGCTATTGGCTCTGAAATATTTTCCGCCTGTATTTCTAGCAATTGCTTGAAGCAAATTCACATCAATTTCCACCGGCATCATTCTAAACAAGAACCCTCCATTTGGTGCATAAGCATAAGGGAAAAGGGCATCACCATTAGTTCCAATTCCAATAGTATACACTTTGATGCCGTATTCTTTAGCAATTTGTGATGCGGTTTCGGGTTCTATAAATCCTGCATTATTGACACCATCCGTCATTAAAATCACAATTTTACTTTTGGCTTTACTGTCTTTCAAGCGATTAACAGCCGTAGTTAATCCCATTCCTATTCCAGTTCCATCTTGTAATACATTGTCATATTTTATGTCTTGTATAGCTTCCATAACGATAGCTTTATCACTTGTAACTGGTGTTTTGGTGTAAGCTTCAGCAGCATACAAAACAATTCCAATTCTATCATTAGGCCTTCCTTCAACAAAACTTTTAGCTACTTTTTTCAAAGCTTCCATTCGATTGGGTTTCAAATCCTTGGCCAACATACTGCCCGAAACGTCAATAGCCATAACAATATCAATTCCTTTGGTGGATTTGGTTTGGCTACTAATATCTACTTTTCTTGGTCTTGCCATAGCTATAATCAAAGAGCTTAAGGCCAATAATCGCAACACAAACAAGAAAGGTTTGAGTTTGGCTAACAATGATTTTTGTGCTTTAAAGCCTTTTACCGAACTTATCTTCAAGGTAGCCGATTGCTGTTTTCTTTTCCAGATTTGCCATACAATAGCTGCTGGAAGTAATAAAAACAACCAGAAAAATTCAGGATTTAAAAAACTTACTTCTTTCATTGTTGTTCTGATGTTTGTAATTCGACAGAATTCAGCATTCTCTCAGCAATTTGCTGTCCATATTTGTCATCTTCACGGTGCATTACTAAAATGGTTTGCAACCCTCCGTTTTGACTGAAAAGCAACAACTCATAATACAGTTTACTCGATTTGCCTGCTATTTTATTGATAACAGTCATTGTTCCGTAAGCTTTTTTGCCGACAATACCTTTTTGAGTATCAAAATCTTCGGTTTTAACGATGATGTTTTGAGCTCCTTGCGATTCCAGAAGGTTCAGATAATTTTCTGCGGTTTTATCCAAATCCATTTTAATCTCTTGTTTGTAAGTTATAGTAGAAACCGTGATATAAAAATCCTCTAAAATACTACCGTATCCAAAAGTTTCCATTTCTTTAATCATAGCAGCAGTATCTTTCGGTAAGCTTTTCGAAACATCCATTCTTTTTAGAACTTTTGGTGTTTCCACTTTCACACCTGGATTTCCGTATTCACTGTAAACCCAATCGCCTTCTACTAAATCTTTGGTTGGATGGCCAAGGAAATTATCTTTTACATAGTCAAATCCTTTAATATAAATTAGGCTCAAGACAAACAATAGCAGCATTCCTAGGACGACACCAATGGTAGTAATAATTCTAATTCTTTTTTGTTTTTTTAGTTTTTGTAAACGCGCCAATTCTTTTTGTTGTTCGTTCCAAAGCGCTAATTCATCGTTTTCTTCCACAATTTCTGGAATGGATTTGTGGATGGTTACTATTGAACTAGAGATGCGTTTTTTATCTTCTTCAATTTCGAAATCAAGCGGTTTTACTTTGGCAAATTTCACTAAATCGGCTTGCATCAATACTTTTTCTAGATTCAAAACGGTTTCGTTTGAGAGCCTTAGTTTCTTTTGTTTGGCTGCTTTGCGTAATCCTTCAATGAGTTCCGAAGTAGTACTCTCCATGGCTGGTATATTGATTTCTTCTTCGATATAATTTCGAGCAATATCGGTTAGTTCTGAATAATAATTTTTGATTTCACCTTTTTGCCAAAGCCCTTTTGTTTCTAATTGTTGTAATAAAGTAGTAGCTTTTTCAATGGGAGATTTGAAAACTATTTCTTCAACTTTTGGCTGATTTTGTCTTTTTTTGATGAATTTGTAAATGAAATACCCAGCAACAACAATAGCCAATAAAATTAAAACATAAATCCACCAGTCACTCATAGGGCTTTCCACTTGTGCAATATCTTTGATGTCGTACATTTTTTGTTTTAAAGTATCGACTTTGATATTGTTCACTTCTACTTTGATGCTGTCTGAAAAACTAGGCTTTCCGTTAATTAAAACAGGAATTCTAGGAATAATATATTTCCCGCTGTCAAATTGTGTTAAACCGTATTTTTTTATTAATTGGTAGCGAGCGCCATTTTTAACGGTATCAATTTTATAGGATTGGATAACTTCCAGAGCACCAAAATTCTTAGCTTCTGGAAATTTCACTTTGGATAAAGTATCCACATCGGTTTTTAATGTCAGTTTGAATTCAGCACCAATTTTGTTTTTGGTTACATTAACCGAAGTGGCTACTTTAGGTTGTGCCCAAAGCGATACCGATAATAAGAATAAAAATAGAACAATTTTAGTTTTCATGTTTCTTATCTCGATTTAAAATAACCTAATAATTTGGTAACATAACTTTCGTCTACACGAGTATTTACAGTTCCAGAACCACATTTTGAAAAAATATCTTTGAAGTAATTCACTTTGTCCTGGTATTGTTTTTCGTAGCTCAATCGCGCTTTTTTAGAACTTGTATTCACAACTAAAATCTCTCCAGTTTCTGCATCTTCCATTTCTACCATTCCAATGTTTGGTATTTTTTCTTCCCGTATATCGTAAACACGAACACCTGTGATATCGTGTTTCTTTCCTGCAATTTTTAAGGTTTTTTCGTAATCATCTTCTACCATAAAATCAGAAATCACAAATACAATCGCTTTCTTTTTTTGTGTCCCCGATAAAAATTTTAAAGCTTGGGATAAATCGGTTTTTTTGCTTTTGGGTTGAAATTCAATCAACTCACGGATGATTCGTAACACATGTGATTTTCCTTTTTTAGGCGGAATGTATAATTCGATTTGGTCTGAAAATAAAATCAGCCCAATTTTATCATTGTTTTGTGTTGCCGAAAAAGCCATGGTTGCGGCTATCTCGGTTACAATTTCACTCTTAAGTTGATTTTTAGTTCCAAAACTTTCTGAACCTGAAATATCCACCATCAACATCATTGTCAATTCACGTTCTTCTTCAAAAACTTTCACGTAAGGTTCGTTGTAACGCGCGGTCACATTCCAGTCAATGGCACGAATATCATCGCCAAATTGGTACTGACGCACTTCCGAAAACGTCATACCGCGACCTTTGAACGACGTGTGGTATTCGCCCGAAAAGATATGATCACTCAATCTTCGGGTTTTGATTTCGATTTTACGAACTTTTTTGAGTAAGTCTTTAGTTTCCATTGCGCAAACAGTTAGGAGTATCTACTATGGAACTTCGATTTCGTTTACGATTTTGTTGATGATATCTACCGAAGTGATATTCTCGGCTTCAGCTTCATAAGTAACACCAATTCTGTGGCGCAGTACATCATGTACGACAGCGCGAACATCTTCTGGAATTACATAACCACGGCGTTTGATAAAAGCATAGCATTTTGCGGCATTAGCCAAATTGATACTTCCACGCGGGGATGCACCAAAACCGATAAGCGGTTTAAGACTTTCTAATTTGTATTTTTCAGGATAACGGGTGGCAAATATGATATCCAGTATATATTTTTCAATTTTCTCATCCATATACACTTCACGAACGGCTTCTTGTGCTCGAAGAATTTGATCTACAGTAACCACAGGATTTACTTTTTCGTAGGCTCCTTTTAAGTTTTGACGAATGACCATACGTTCTTCATCAATTTTTGGATAATCAATCACGGTTTTTAACATAAAACGGTCAACTTGTGCCTCGGGTAATGGATAGGTTCCTTCTTGCTCAATCGGGTTTTGTGTTGCCAAAACTAAAAACGGTTTGTCTAATTTGAATGTAGTATCGCCAATCGTAACTTGTTTTTCTTGCATGGCTTCCAGCAAAGCCGATTGCACTTTGGCAGGAGCACGATTAATCTCATCTGCTAAAACGAAATTAGCAAAGATGGGTCCTTTTTTTATGGAGAACTCATTGGCTTTAATATTGTAAATCATGGTTCCGATAACATCGGCAGGAAGCAAATCAGGGGTAAACTGAATACGGCTGAAACTTCCGTGAACCGCTTGTGAAAGCGTGTTTATTGCTAAGGTCTTTGCTAAACCAGGAACCCCTTCCAATAGAATATGTCCTTGTCCTAAAAGTCCAATTAACAATCGTTCCACCATGTGCTTTTGACCTACGATTACTTTGTTCATCTCCATCGTCAGTAAGTCAATAAAAGCGCTTTCTCTCTCAATTTTTTCATTAATTGCTCTAATATCTAAAGCAGTACCATTTTCTTCCATAAGTATTCTATTTATTCAAATGTATAACGGTTAAAATTTTAACATTTCAAAAGTGAAAATTTAATCTCTTATGAGATGTTAACAATGCGTTAAAACTTTACAAAACACCTTAATTTTAAGGATGATTTATGATTTTCTTTTTATAATTTTAAGACCTGATAGCCATTTTGTTTTTTTGGCGACAAAATACTAAAATTTTCAAAAAAGCAAAATCAGTCAACTTACTTTTTATTCTCATCATAAGAAATACAAAATGCAGACAAAACTTTCACCTATTGTTGCCGGAACCATGAATTGGGGTATCTGGGACAAAAAATTAAATACTTCCGAAATAGAACATTTGATTCATCTTTGTATTGAAAACCAAATTACCACTTTTGACCACGCTGATATTTATGGGGATTACACTACTGAAGCCGATTTTGGAAAAGCTTTTGCTCAAAGTAAGATAGATAGAAAAAACCTTCAATTGATTTCTAAATGTGGTATTCAGCATGTAAAAGGAAGAGCAAATACCATAAAACATTACGATTATTCTAAGGATTACATTATTTGGTCAGTCGAGAATTCTTTAAAAAACTTACAAACCGATTATTTGGATGTTTTGTTACTACACCGTCCAAGTCCGTTAATGGAAGCCGACGAAATTGCGGAAGCAGTTTCTAAATTAAAACAAGAAGGAAAGATTATTGATTTTGGGTTATCCAATTTCACAGCATCACAAACGGAATTAATTCGGCAAAAAACAGAAATTAGTTATAACCAAATTCAGTTCTCAGCAACACATCATGAAGCGATGTTGGATGGTAGTTTTGACT
Organism: Flavobacteriaceae bacterium; assembly: GCA_947472705.1. Classification (GTDB taxonomy): domain Bacteria; phylum Bacteroidota; class Bacteroidia; order Flavobacteriales; family Flavobacteriaceae; genus Flavobacterium. The sequence goes on along the minus strand of CANJDA010000005.1, from coordinate 21,112 downwards.
ACATGCAAGTACATAACATTCGTCCGATGAGTTGGAATCCACTGGGAAATGTTTTCAGAGAAGATAATGAACAAACCAGAAGACTGAAAAAAGTGTTGGCTGAATTGACTCAGAAATACCATTTTGGAGCCGATACCCTTTTGTTAACTTGGATTTTAAAACATCCAGCGAAATTGATTCCAGTTGCAGGAACGGTTAATGTAGCCCGAATTCAAGCCTTGATGAAAGCAACAACATTGCAACTGGAAAAAGAAGATTGGTTTGCTATTTGGACAGAAAGCATGGGGAATAAAGTGCCTTAGATAAAATGATTAACAAGCGCCTTCTTATCAAAAACCTTTTAGCTCACAATGATGAGAGCAGTTTTTATGATAAAAAGCGCCAACTGAATTTACATACCAAAGAAGGAAAAGCTAAGTTTTTAAAACACATTTGTGCCTTGTCAAATTCCAATCCTTCTAACAATTCTTATATAGTAGTAGGGGTCGAGGATCATGACAATGAAATTCTGGGGGATGATTTTTTTGATGATAGTCGAATTCAGAATTTAGTTAATGCTTATTTAGAAAACCCACCCAAAATTCAATACGAAAATGTACCATTCCCCAACTTGCCAAAAGATAGAGTGGTAGGTTTGGTAACCATTAAACCCAAACATAAAACATCTTTTTTTAAAAAAAACATACATACTATTTTAGCGAATACCGTTTTTGTTAGGGTAGGTAGCAATTCGATGCCTACTGAGGAAAAAATTCCCTATACCAAACAAAATATAGAAACCGTTATCAGTATTGAAAACAGTTCTCGAAACAGTATTGCTTACACCTTGGATGGAGTGATTGATTTTATGAACAATCGACACAAAGACATGCCTTCACAATACAAAGTTTTCAAAGAGTTGTTTGTGATTTGTTGGGCCGGAATTCCAAAAAAAATTAGAGATACGACTTATCTCTCTCGCGTTGACATTGAATTGATTAACGAACAAGTAAAATTATTTTATTCAACTCTAGATGTAGTTTCGATTCGTTTTGACGAACAAAGTTTTACCATTGTAGAGCAGGTGGCTCTTGGGTTAAATGATAAGACCAGTTATTATCCTTTAGAACAGTTGACTATTCATTTTTTTGACAATGGGTATTACAAAATGGAAACCCAAATGTTGTTTGAACCACCTGCCTATAACAAAAAAATGTTACATCATATTTATAATTCTAATGTAGCTTTGCTGAATAAATTACAAAAAGGAATCTCACTTTCAGAACGGGAAGAGCAGGATTTGGAAAATTTATCTTCAACTTTAATGATTTGTTATCTCAATGGTTTTGATGACGCTAAACAAAAACTAATGGATGCCAAACCTTTTTTAAAAGCACAAAAAAATCCAACAGTTTACCTTAGTTTTAAAGAAGTAATGCGCATTTTAAGAAAAATGAAATACAATAATAACAATGAGTAGAATATTAGTAATTGGAGATATACATGGAGGATTGAGAGCCTTACACCAAATTATGGAAAGAGCTAAAGTCACTAAAGAGGATGTTCTTATTTTCTTAGGCGATTATGTTGATGGTTGGAGTGAATCACCACAAGTCTTGGATTTCTTAATTGATCTTAACCAAAAACAAAAATGTATTTTTCTTCGGGGTAATCATGATGAGCTGTTGCTAGATTGGCTAACCGGGAACACAAAAAACATTGATGAAACCATGTGGTACCATCATGGGGGTGAAGCTACCGTTATTGCTTATGAATCTATTTCAGAAGAAAACAAAAGACATCATATTAATTTTTTAAACTCGCTTCAAAATTACTATTTAGACAATCAGAATCGATTATTTATTCATGCTGGTTTCACCAATATGAATGGCATCAACTATGAATATTTTCCTAAATTATTTTTTTGGGACAGAACACTTTGGGAAACCGCTCTTGCATTAGATGAATCCATTTCTAAAACAAGCGAATACTACCCAAAACGCCTTAATTTATACAACGAGATTTACATTGGTCACACTCCGGTAACCCGAATTGGAGAAACCATCCCCATCCAAAAAGCCTCTGTTTGGAATATAGATACAGGAGCCGCTTTCAAAGGCCCGCTAACCATCATGAATGTTGACACTAAAGAGTTCTGGCAAAGCGAACCTTTAAGTGATTTGTATTTTAATGAAAAAGGGAGAAACTAGATTTTCTATTGTTGGTAAAAGATTTATGATTTCAGGGGTTGAAATTTCTATATTTGCAACAAATTAAATATTGACAACATGAATAAAAAAATAATCACAGTAATAGCTATTGCTATGGTAAGTTTGGTAAATGCACAAGCTTATAAAGGAAAAGGAGACATCAAAGGACAAGTAGGTCTAAACACTCAAAGTCATGGTAACGGAATTTCTACTTCAGTAGATATAGGTTTAGGAGAAAACATGTCTTATGGTTTTGTGGCTTCCTATTTGCTTTCGGTAGATGAAGCTGCAGGTGTGAAGCCTAAGTTTCAAGACCGTGCTGATTTTAAAGCACGTTTTAATGCCAATTTGGGTAATGTTTTTGGATTAGATAAAAGCATGGACATTTATCCTGGATTGGATTTAGGCACCAGAAATTTTGGAGCACATGTAGGTTTTCGTTATTTCTTTACAGACGGATTTGGTTTGTTTGGAGAAGCAGGAGCGCCGATTGCTAAGTATGATACAAATACTCAGGGATTTGAGCGTTACAACAATCAGTTTGTTGTAACTATCGGAGCGTCATTTAACTTATAAAACCAACCCAACTCTATGAGTGTTATCGATAAAAGATTAAACGACAGAAGCGATTCTAAATGTGAATTGTGTGGATCAGCTGAAGATTTAAGAATCCATTTAACCAAAGAAGAAGCTATTTCAGTTGATAACTCGGTATTGGTATGTGCTATTTGTAAAAGCCAAATTGAAAACACCACACCAACCGATCCCAATCATTGGAGATGTCTTAGTGATAGTATGTGGAACGAAAATAAGCCCGTTCAAGTTGTCGCTTGGCGCATGTTAAATAGATTGCGAGCAGAAGGTTGGCCTCAAGATTTATTGGATATGATGTATCTTGATGAAGAAACCTTAGTTTGGGCATCAGCTACTGGTGAAGGTGAGGATGAAGAAGGTAAAATTGTCCATAAAGACAGCAATGGGAATATTTTATTCGATGGGGATTCTGTAGTGTTAATTAAAGATTTGGATGTAAAAGGAGCCAACTTCACAGCCAAGCGTGGAGCAGCCGTTCACAACATCAAATTGGTTTGGGATAACGCCGAACAAATAGAAGGCAGAGTCGAAGGCCAGCATATTGTGATTTTAACGCAGTATGTGAAGAAAACAAAATAATTTGAAGTTAATACAAATAAAAAAAGCCCCGAATTTATTCGGGGCTTTTTTCTATTCTCTATCATCTCTTAGTCTATTCTCTAGAGATTACAAATCAAACTTAATTCCTTGTGCCAAAGGCAAGCTAGTGGTATAGTTGATGGTGTTGGTTTGTCGTCTCATATATACTTTCCAAGCATCAGAACCTGATTCGCGTCCGCCTCCAGTTTCTTTTTCACCACCAAACGCCCCACCAATTTCAGCACCAGAAGTCCCGATGTTTACGTTGGCAATTCCACAATCAGAACCAGCTACCGATAAGAAAGCTTCGGCTTCACGAAGATTATTGGTCATAATAGCTGAAGATAATCCTTGGGCTACGCCATTTTGAATCTCAAGGGCATTCATCACATCACCAGAATATTTTAATAAATATAAAACCGGAGCAAACGTTTCGTGTTGTACAATTTCAAACGAATTATCTGCTTCAGCGATAGCAGGTTTTACATAACATCCACTTTCATAACCAGCTCCTGAAAGCACGCCACCTTCAACTAATATTTTTCCACCTTCGGCTACTACTTGGGCTAAAGCTTTGTTGTACATCGCTACAGCATCAGTATCAATAAGTGGTCCCACGTGATTATTTTGGTCTAATGGATTTCCAATTCTAAGTTGTTTGTAAGCCGAAGTTACAGCATCTTTTACTTTATCATAAATACTTTCGTGGATGATTAAACGACGGGTTGAAGTACAACGTTGCCCTGCCGTTCCTACTGCTCCAAATACCGCGCCGATTACCGTCATTTTAATGTCAGCATCTGGCGTTACAATAATGGCGTTGTTTCCTCCTAATTCTAAAAGGGAGTTTCCTAAACGAGCCGCACAAGCTTGCGCTACTATTTTACCCATACGAGTAGAACCTGTTGCCGAAACTAAAGGCACTCGTTTGTCATGGGTCATTAGTTCACCTATTTTGTAATCACCATTGATTAAACAAGAAATTCCTTCCGGAAGGTTGTTTTCTTTCAATACTTCAGCAATAATGTTTTGACAAGCAATACCACACAAAGGGGTTTTCTCTGATGGTTTCCAAACGCAAACGTCTCCACAAATCCAAGCTAAAGCGGTGTTCCAAGACCAAACAGCAACCGGGAAGTTGAAGGCAGAAATAATTCCAACAATTCCAAGTGGATGGTATTGCTCATACATTCTATGGCCAGGACGCTCAGAGTGCATGGTTAATCCGTGTAATTGACGTGATAAACCTACGGCAAAATCACAGATATCAATCATTTCCTGAACTTCTCCGTACCCTTCTTGCAATGATTTACCCATTTCGTAGGAAACTAATTTTCCTAGAGGTTCTTTATATTTTCTCAATTTTTCTCCAAACTGACGAACGATTTCACCGCGTTTAGGTGCTGGCATCAAACGAAATGTTTTAAACGCTTCTGTTGCGGTTTGCATTACTTTTTCGTAATCAGCAGCAGTGGTGGTTTTTACTTTTCCAATTAGTTGACCATCTACTGGTGAGTAACTTTCAATGATATCTCCCGATGAAAAATGATTATTTCCTGTTGAGGTTCCTTCGTTTGTGGCTTTTACACCTAATATTTCTAAGGCTTCGGTCATGCCGAATTGTTGTGCAATTGTTGACATTGTATTTTTAGTTTGTTTATTTTTTAATAATTATGACTGCAAAAGTAAAGGTTTATTTTGAATATTTTGATACCTAGCCCGGATAGCAGTGGCATCCTTATTAGGATTGCCAAATCCTAATAAGATAGAACGGATAGCCGGAAAAAGCTTCTGAAATAATTTCAGAATAAACTCTAAATTTTATTTAGCTGTAAAGCGAGGATCGGTTTCCATCATGGTGCCACAATTTTTGCAAGTTCTCAACTCAGGAGAATTGTAGAAATGTTCAAAATGACTCAGAAAATCGGTTTCTATATTGGACAGCGGAAAATAAACTTCGTGGAGTTTTTGATTGCAATTATCACAGAACCACAGTAGCCCGTCTTTAACGTTTTCAGTCAAACGTTTTCTTTCGATGACCAAGCCAATTGAATTTTCAGTTCTTGAAGGAGAATGCGGGATTTTGGCAGGATGTAAATACATATCTCCAGCGGATAGCTTCATGGCTTTTTTTTCTCCGTTTTCTTGAATGTATACGGTGATTTCCCCTTCTAGCTGGTAAAACAATTCCTCGGTTTCGTTATAATGATAATCTTTGCGGGCATTAGGACCTGCGACTATCATAACTATATAATCATCGGAATCAATATAAAGATTTTTATTGGCAACGGGTGGTTTTAATAAGTGTCGGTTATCTTCAATCCATTGGTTGAGGTTGAAAGGTTTTGCTATGGGCATAAGTGGTTTTTTGGTAAAGTTATAAAATAAAAAAGTCCCAACACATTGGGACTTTAAATTTTTAGTTTCCTTCTTTTACCAAATAAATATAGGATGGGAAGTGATCACTATAGCCAACTTCGGTCATGGAATGTCGGAGGGGATATCCTTTATATTGCCCGGTTGAGGTAATCATAAAAGGTTTGTTGTAAATACCTGCTTTCCAGTATCGGAAGGAAGAAAAATCTTTTTTAATTAAGGTTTCAGAAACCATAATTTGGTCAAAAATATCCCCGGCATCGCGGTAAAACAAGGTGGCATTTCCTTTATAGAACATTTCTTCAAATGGATTGAACACTCCAAATGGTTTTACATCTTCTCTTTTTCTCATGGCTCCCACGCCTTCTTTAACACTTTTGTTATAGGTTCCGTCATTCAAATCACCCATGGTTATGATTTTAGCATTTGGGTTGATTTTATAAATGGAGTCCATTATTTTTCGGTTTAATCTACCTGCTGCTTCACGGAAAGGAGAACTTTTCTTTTCACCTCCTGAACGGGATGGCCAGTGGTTTACCATAACATTGATTTCTTCGCCATCTAAAAACCCAGTAATTAATAGAATATCACGGGTGAATACACGGTCTAAGTCTTTGTCAACTTCCGATTTATCATCAGACGCATCGTCTTTGTCATTTTTTTCTTTGACATTATTGTTTTGTAGATTTTTATAAATTAAAAGCGGAATATTTTTAAAACTTGTTGGTTTGAAATGTTTCTTTTGGTACAACAAGGCTACATCAATTCCTCTTTTATCTGGGGAATCAAAATGAACAATGCCATAATCATTAACTAACATTTCAGGTTCTTTAATCAAGTCTTCTAAAACCCCTCTGTTTTCAATTTCAGCACCACCTATTAAAACAGGAGATTTATCTTGTTTTTCTCCTTTTCCTATTTGAGATAAAACAGTAGCCAAATTGTGCAATTTTTGATGGTATTTTTTTGACGTCCAGTTTTGAACACCGTCAGGCAACCATTCTTCATCATTGTTTGTGCCATTTATAGTATCAAATAAATTCTCTAAGTTATAGAATGCTACTGTATGTACAATGTATTTTTTTTCTTGTGATTTTGCACTGCTTATTGCGAAAAAAACAAAGAAAAGGGCTATTAATTTTCTAATTCTCATATAAGTGTATATTAATTTAATATCAAGTTTATACAAACTTTGCGCCAAAAGTAGATAATATTATTAAAAGATGTACATTTGTCGGCTGTTAAGTTTTTATTAAGACTCAGCAAGTAAAAATTAATTTTATTTTATTTATGAAAAAACTTGTTATTAGTACTTTATTTGTAATGCAGGTGTTTTTTGTTTTTGCTCAAAACAATACTGGATTTACTGGTAAAGTGTTAGATTCGAAGACACAAAAACCATTACAAAATGTAGTTGCTTCAATTCAGAACACCAGTTTAACAGCTTTGACAGATGTTAGTGGTGTTTTTACATTTAAAGGAGTAGCTGTTGGTAGTCAATTATTACAAATTAAAAGTTCTGGTTATAAAGATCAGTTGCTTTCGGTTGATGTAGTTGCCGACAAAATGTTAGATTTAGGAGTTATTGTTATGGATGAAGATATTACTTCTGAACAACAATTAAGTTTAGTTACAATAACCGAAAATGACTTAGGAGATGACAACAGTGGCTCTGAAAGCACTTCAGGATTGTTACAGGCATCTAGAGATGTATTCCAGCAAACGGCTGCATTTAACTGGGGACAAGCTCGATTTAGAGTTAGAGGTCTTGATAATGAATATGGCACTACTATGATTAATGGTATTGTAATGAATAAAATCTATGACGGAAGACCACAATTCAGTAACTGGGGAGGTTTAAACGACGCTACTAGAAATCAAGAATTTACTTCAGGTTCAGCTCCTTCAGATTATACTTTTGGTGGAATTTTGGGAACTCAAGAAATTAACACGAGAGCTTCTATATACAGAAAGGGTTCTAGAATTTCATTCTCGGGAACCAACACTAATTACAGTTGGAGAACCATGGGCACACATGCTTCTGGTATGAATACTAAAGGTTGGGCATTTGTGGTTTCAGCTTCAAGAAGATGGGCTCAAGAAGGCTATTTTGAAGGAACAGACTATAGTGCTAATTCATTATTTGCTAGTGTAGAGAAAAGAATTAACGACAGACATTCCTTAAACTTTACTTCTATTTGGGCTCAAAACAGAAGAGGGAAAAGCTCACCAAACACTAATGAGGTTAATGACTTGAAAGGATTCAAATACAACTCTTATTGGGGTTGGGATAATGGCAAAAAAAGAAACTCTAGAGATAAAGATATTGAAGAGCCAATCAACATGTTGAGCCATTATTGGAAAATAACAGACAAAACAAACTTAAATACAAACGTAGCCTATCAGGTAGGTCATGTTGGAAACAGCAGAATTGATTATCAATTGGCTAACAACCCAGACCCTACGTATTACAAATATTTACCTAGTTATTATTTAAATTCACCTTCTTATTATGTTCCTGGAGTTGATGGGCAAGGAAACCCAATATTGACAAATCCAAGTGCTGTTACTGCCTCAAATAATTTTGTTGCCAACGGGCAGCTTGATTGGAATGCAATGTATGTCGCTAATGGGAATAGTGCCAATGCTGGAAAAAGTGTTTATGCACTTTATGAAGACAGAACTGATGATAAATTATGGAGCGCTAACTCTTATTTAAATTCAAGATTATCGGATAATATTTATTTAAATGCGGGAGTTAATTTTAGAAAATTAAAATCAAGAAACTACCAAAGATTAACCGATTTATTAGGTGGAAGTTATTTCCTTGATATAGATCCGTTTTATACAGATGATGCATCACAATCGGATTTAAACCATCCTGATAGACAGATACTAGTTGGTGATTCATATGGATATAAATACGATTTGTTGGCTACTACTTTTGATGGTTTTACCCAATTTAAATTTACTTATAAAAAAGTAGATTTCTATTTATCTCAATCATTCACTCGTTCTCAATACCAAAGAGATGGTTTGTACAAAAATGGAATCTATGCTTCTAACTCCTACGGAAAAAGCGAAAAAGTAATCTTCGAAAACTTTGGTTTCAAAGGAGGATTAACTTATAAAATCTCAGGACGTAACTTCCTTGATTTTAACGGAGCATATTTGACAAAAGCACCTAACTTAAGAAATACTTTTGCTAACGCTCGTATTAATAACAACATTACTCCTGATTTAACCAGCGAGTCAATCATTAGTGCCGATGCTAGTTATATCATTAAAGCACCTAAATTTAAATCAAGAATAACTGCTTACTATAGTAAAATTTTAAACTCTTCTGAAGTTTCATTCTTCTACGGTGAAGGTGTTTTTGATGAAAGTGTGGTTGGTGTAGGTAATGAAGATTCATTTATTAGTGAAATTGTTACCGGAATCAATAAAAAGAATATCGGTGCTGAATTAGGGGTTGAATATCAAATTACTTCTACTATTAAAGTTACTGGAGCAGCATCTTATGGGGAATATAAATTTGATAACAACCCAAATCTGAAAGTAAATGATGATGCTCAAGCAACAGCAACAAATACTAATCCTGTAACGGATTTTGGTAAAACTTATTTAAAAGGATACCGTGTGTCTGGTATGCCACAACAAGCTTACTCAGTTGGACTAGAATATAGAGATCCAAAATTCTGGTGGATAGGCGCTAATGCTAACTATTTGTCAGATAGCTATATCGATGTTTCAAGTATCTTAAGAACAACTAACTTTGTAGTGGAAGATAACGGAACTGGTGTAGGTTATGTTGGAGCTACTCCTGATGCTGTTAGTAAAGCTTTAAAACAAGAAAAGTTTGACCCAGTTACTTTAGTTAACTTAGTAGGGGGTAAATCTTGGAAAGTGGGTAGCGATACTTTTGGTTTCTTTGCTAGTGTAAATAACGTTTTTAATGTTACTTATAAAACAGGAGGATTTGAACAATCAAGAAAAGCAACTTTCCCAGATTATCAAGCAGACAATGCTAACGGAACGCCTTCATTTGGTTCAAAATATTTCTATGGGTATGGTAGAACGTACTTCCTTAACTTATACATTAACTTCTAATAAGATATACTATGAAAAATATAGTTAAATTAACTTTTACTTTACTTGCTATAAGTCTTATAGTAAGTTGTACAGGTGACAGAGAAATAGCACCTTTTAAACCAGTTTTCTTTTCACAAAACTTTGACGGAATCGAAAACACCGGACCTGGTCAGTATATTACCTTGGACGGCTGGAGCAATGTTTCAATAAACGGCGGCAAGAAATGGGAAGCTCGCACATTTGGAGGAGAAATATTCGCTCAACAATCAGCATTCGGTTCAGGAGAAAGCAATATGGATTCTTGGTTAATCTCACCAGCAATTGACTTTACTCAAACGTCCAATGAAACGCTTGTCTTTGATTACCTTTCAGGTTACAATAACGGTCAAGCGGTTTCCGTTTTAGTTTCTACTGATTATGATGGCTCAAATACTGCGGCTGCTATAAATGCTGCAACTTGGACTAACTTGAATGTTACCTTACCAGATTTTTTGGCAAGCGGATATCCTGCAAATTTCTCGCACTCTGCAGCAATTGACCTTTCCGGATTCAACGGGAATGGATACATCGCTTTCCGTTATACTGGAAGCACAACTGGGACAACCTCTACTTACGAGATTGACAATATCAAACTATACGAAAATAAATAAGCTATGAAAAATTTAAAATTAATTTTAGCCATCGCACTTTTAACAGCTTTCACAGGCTGTATAAACGATGACGATTACAATGCTCCAGATTTGAGCGGCGAATGTTCAGATTTGACAGTTACAAAACAAGTAAGTGATATTACTACCACAACTCCATTGTACCCAGCATATGCACACTACACAGATGACGATATTATCGAAGGTTACGTTACTACAAGTGATGAAGGAGGTAATTTCTACAAATCAATCTCTGTGGTTTCTGTTGATGGAACACTAGGTTTTAGTGTAACTATTGATGATTATAACTTATATACCAAATTTGAACCAGGAAGAAAAGTATTTATCAAAATGAAAGACAGATATTATACTAAAGATTTTGGTGCTACTATTATCGGATCATTATATAACAATAACACTATAGAGGATACCTCTGATGACGAAGTAGGAAGAATTTCTCCTGTAGAGTACAAAAGCGTAGTAATACGTTCTTGTGAAAAAGTTAGCGAAGAGGATTTAGTACATCATGTAACTATAGCCGAAGCAAAAAGCGATACTTATTTGAATAAGTTAGTAGAAATAGATAATGTTCAATTTACCGATGCTTCTGTTGGTAAAAAATATTTTGACATCTCAGTAAACAACTTAGGTAGTGCTACTAACCACCTTGTTGAAGATGCAAGTGGGGCTACAATTACATTCAGAGCAAGTCAATATGCTACTTTTGCGACTAAGGTAATCTCTGGCAACAGCGGTAAAATTAGAGGTGTAATGACCAAATTTGGAAGTACTTTTCAATTCATGATCAGAACTATTGAGGACGTAAAATTAACAGAACCTAGAATTTTACCATTATTTCAAGAAACCTTTGATACCGGTAATTTCCCTAATTGGGTTAAACAAAGTGTAATAGGGCCTCAAGTTTGGACATTAAACGCTACAGGAAATCCTGGAAGTTGTGCCGATATGAATGGATATTCTGGAGGCGCTGTACAAAACGAAGACTGGTTAATTTCACCTGTGGTTGATTTAACTGGGCTTTCTGTGGCTACTTTATCTTTCCAAACATCAAGACCGTTTTCTGGTAACGCATTACAAGCATATGTTTCAACCAATTATTCTGGTTCAGGAGCACCATCTGCAGCAACATGGACACTGTTATCATCAGCTAATGTTGCAACTTCGGCTACTTGGAAAGACTCTGGAAATGTTTCTTTAAATGCAGTTGCAGGAAACAGCAATGTTCGTATAGCTTTTAAATATACTTCTACAAGTACATCAGCTCCTGAATGGAAAGTTGATAATGTAAAAATTAAATAATATTCAAATTAGAATATACTTAAGAGCCTCGAATTTTCGAGGCTCTTTTTTTTACAACAAATTCATTAAATCATTACTTTTAAACCTTCAAATAAATAAAATCGTATAATGAAAAAATTCTTTTTTATAATCATCAGCTCTATGGCATTATCAGCATCAGCGCAAGAAGTTCTTTCTCCTGAAACCCTATGGAAATTAAACAGAGTTACCGCTTTAGGCATTTCCAAAGACGGAAAAAACATCGTCTATAAAGTAAGTACTCCCGTAATGGAAGAAAACAAATCCAATACTAAATTCTTCACCATTCCAATAACTGGTGGAACGCCTACCGAAGTAAAAGACACTAAGGATTTACTAGTAGATAAAAACATAGCTGCTGATGGTAAATACATCTTATCCACCCAAGAAGTTAAAACCGAAAATGTGCTAGGAAAAGACATTTATGCCGATTTGCAAAAAGCGGATGCTCAAGTATACAACGGCCTAGATTACCGCCACTGGGATACTTGGAATAACGGAACCCACAACCACGTTTTCTATGCCGAAAATAAAGAGAAAGCTTCGCCAATCGACATTATGAAAGACGAACCTTTTGATAGCCCACAAAAACCTTTTGGAGGCGATGAAGACTACATCTGGTCGCCAAGTGGCAAAAGTATCATTTATGTTTGCAAAAAGAAATTCGGAACCGCTTATGCCGTTTCTACCAATACCGATTTATACGAATACAATCTCTATACACAAACTACTAAAAATCTAACCGAAGACAATTTAGGTTACGATACCAATCCTGCCTTTTCTCCCAAAGGAGAATTAACCTGGTTGCAAATGAAAAGAGACGGTTACGAAGCCGATAAAAACGATATCATCGTGCGTTTTAACGGAGCCTCAAACATCAACCTTACTGCCAATTGGGATGGCTCAGTAGAAAGTTTCAAATGGAGCCCTGACGGGAATAAAATATATTTCTTAGCCGCTATCGATGGGACCCAACAACTATTTGAAATCGATTTAAAAGGGTATACCATGACCGCGGGGATAGCAACCAATATTAAAAAAATAACTAGCGATGATTCCGACGTACATGATATTGTAGATGTTTCTGGCGAGAACTTTATCCTGACGAGAACGGATATGAACCATGCTCTGGAAATCTATTCCTTTAACACCAAGAAAAAAACTTGGACACAATTAACTAAAACAAATGATGATATTTACGCCAAACTAGCTTTACCAAAATACGAAAGACGCTATGTAACCACTACCGATAACAAGCAAATGCTGGTTTGGGTTATCCTGCCGCCCAACTTTGATAAAACTAAAAAATACCCAACGTTATTGTACTGTCAAGGTGGACCTCAATCTCCTTTAACGCAGTTTTATTCCTTCCGTTGGAATTTCTCTTTAATGGCCTCACAAGGCTATATCATTGTGGCACCAAACCGCCGCGGAATGCACGGTCATGGTATCGCTTGGAACGAACAAATCTCTAAAGACTGGGGCGGACAAGTAATGCAAGATTACCTTTCAGCCATTGATGATGTAGCCAAAGAAAGTTATGTCGATAAAGCGCGTTTAGGGTGCATCGGAGCAAGTTATGGAGGCTATTCGGTATATTTCCTTGCCGGAATTCACAACAACCGTTTCAAGACCTTTATCGCACATGATGGAGTGTTCAATCTAGAAAGTATGTATGGCACCACCGAAGAAGTATTCTTCAACAACTGGGACCATGGTGGCCCTTATTGGGATAAAAACAATGCCGCTGCCCAAAAAACATTCACGCAGTTCAACCCAATCAAATTGGTCGACAAATGGAATACCCCTATCTTGATTATCCAAGGAGGAATAGATTTCCGTGTACCAATAGGACAAGCACAAGAAGCCTTCCAAGCCGCACAACTGCGAGGTATCAAAAGCCGTTTCCTATACTTCCCCGAAGAAAACCACTGGGTACTAAAACCCCAAAACGGTTTAGTATGGCAACGTGAATTCTACAAATGGTTAAAAGAAACACTATAATAAAAGAATAGCAGCTCCCCTCCTAGTTTAGGAGGGGTGGCTCAGCTTGCTGAGACGGGGTGGTCCTTTCATTTAAGAGGGGTGGCAGTTTATCCCGAACTAGTTTAGGGAAGGTGGTCATTCACTCACAACCGTCACTTCGAGTGTCCCGATTTTAATCGGGATGACCCGAGGCTCTTGCCGAACGGAGCGAAGCACACGAGGCGAAGCAAATCGAGAAGCGAGAACACTTAAAAATAGTACTACATTCTAATCCCATCGGGATTTAATATCGGTAGAAAAACAGCCATTCAAATTATCCAAATCCCGTAGGGATTTAATACAGGTAGAAAAGAGGAATAACAGCAAACCAAAATCCCGTAGGGATGATATAAAACAACTACTTCCCAATTGTAACACAATACCTTCACCTTTATTCATCTTTATTACGACTTTATACAATATCATTACGAGTTTATATAATATAGTTACTAGTTTATCAAGCCTACTTACTTAAGTATACAAGCTAACTACTATTTCATCCATAATCATTACTTGTCTTTAAAGGGTTATTACGAGTTAATCAAACGTTCTTACTACTTACTGCAATCGATGCAAACAATTTGGCACACAATTTGATATTTCTCAAATAATCAAATAACGCTAAAACAAAATCATCATGCTATCTTTAAACGTAACCGAAATCTGCAAAACCCGCCAAATCGAAAGACCTTATACATTCTTAGTAAAAGCTGGTATCTCTCCACACACAGCCAATGATATTGTAAACGGATACTCCCGCGCCATCCGTTTAGACCACATCGAAAAGCTTTGCGAAATCCTGCATTGTGAACCCAATGACCTTTTGATATACAAGCCTAACAACACCAATATAATAGCAGAAAACCACCCGCTCAACAAACTCATCCCAAAACAATCGGATTTCGATTGGCAACAAACCCTCAAGACACTCCCGCTAAATCAACTAAAAGAAGTCGCCAAATTCATCAACAACCCCAATGAAGAAAAAGATATAAAATAAAAGGCTCCCCTCCTAGTTTAGGAGGGGTGGCTCAACTTGCTGAGACGGTGTGGTAGCAACAGTTCTAACTTCATTACAAATAACTATATAGAGTACAGCTAGATAAAAAAAGCCCCGCTTCTCAGCAGGGCTCTCTATTTATTCCGGATCGTTCATTTTAAAACTCTCCATAAACTTCGTAGTATAATTTCCGGCAACATAATCCGGCTCATCCATCAACTGTCGGTGAAAAGGAATCGTTGTTTTTACACCTTCAATGTAAAACTCATCCAAAGCACGCTTCATCTTATTGATAGCTTCTTCTCTCGTCTGCGCAGTAGTAATCAACTTTGCAATCATCGAGTCATAATTAGGCGGAATGGTATAACCCGCGTAAACGTGAGTATCTAAACGCACTCCATGACCTCCTGGCGCATGTAAAACCGTAATTTTACCTGGCGAAGGACGGAAATCATTATAAGGATCTTCAGCATTAATACGACATTCAATGGCATGCAACTGAGGTAAATAATTTTTACCCGAAATTGGCACACCTGCAGCCACTAAAATCTGCTCACGAATCAAATCATAATCAATAACTTGTTCCGTAATAGGGTGCTCCACTTGGATACGCGTATTCATTTCCATAAAATAGAAATTTCTATGCTTATCTACCAAGAATTCAACAGTTCCAGCACCTTCATATTTAATGAATTCAGCCGCTTTAACAGCCGCTTCCCCCATCTTAGTTCTAAGTTCATCAGTCATAAATGGAGATGGAGTTTCCTCAGTCAATTTTTGATGACGACGTTGCACCGAACAATCTCTTTCCGATAAGTGACAAGCTTTTCCATAAGAATCACCCACAACTTGTATTTCAATATGACGTGGCTCTTCAATCAATTTCTCCAAATACATCCCATCATTTCCAAAAGCCGCCGCCGATTCTTGACGAGCGCCTTCCCAAGCTTTAAGTAAATCTTCTTCTTTCCAAACGGCACGCATTCCTTTTCCACCACCACCAGCTGTTGCTTTCAACATAACAGGATAACCCATCTCTTTAGATAGTTTTTGGGCTTGCTCAAATGACTCTAACAATCCTTCAGAACCAGGAACACAAGGAACTCCAGCCGCTTTCATAGTAGCTTTTGCCGAAGCTTTGTCTCCCATTCTATCAATCATCTCAGGCGAAGCACCAATAAATTTAATACCATGCTCTTGACAAATCTTTGAAAACTTTGCATTTTCAGATAGGAATCCGTAACCAGGGTGAATTGCATCTGCATTGGTAATTTCCGCTGCTGCAATAATGTTTGACATTTTTAAGTAAGATAAATTACTAGGAGGAGGTCCAATGCAAACCGCTTCGTCAGCAAATTTCACATGCAAACTTTCAGCATCCGCAGTAGAGTAAACCGCTACGGTTTTTATACCCATCTCGCGACAAGTTCTGATCACACGAAGCGCAATTTCGCCTCTATTGGCAATTAATATTTTTTTAAACATTTTTCTTAATTTGAAAATTAAACAATTTGAGAATTTGAAAATTGGTGAAGCGTAATAATTATTTTCAAATTTTTACATCTTCAAATCTTCAAATTAAGAAGGATCAACTAAGAATAATGGTTGGTCAAATTCTACTGGAGACATATCATCAACTAAAATCTTAACGATTTTCCCTGAAATCTCAGCTTCAATTTCATTGAATAACTTCATCGCTTCAACCACACATAGCACATCTCCTTTTTGGATGGTGCCGCCTACTTCTACAAAAACAGGTTTGTCTGGAGAAGGTTTGCGGTAAAAAGTTCCAATCATTGGAGATTTTATAGTGATATATTTCGAATTGTCATCAGCAGCAACCGGAGCCACAGGTGCAGCAGCTACTGGTGCCTGCATAGTTTGTTGCATAGGCGCTTGTTGCACATAAGTAATGTCAGGTGTATTCCCTTCTAAGGTAGTACGGATTGTAATTTTTATATCGCCGGTTTCTAACTTTACTTCAGCAACTCCAGAATTGGAAACAAATTTGATTAGGTTTTGAATTTCTTTTAAATCCATAATTAGTTAGTTTAAATTAGTTTTATTGTTTGTTGTATGCCCATTTTAAATAGATAGAACCCCAAGTGAAGCCTCCTCCAAATGCTGCAAAAATTAAATTATCTCCTTTTTTAAGTTTGTGTTCAAAATCACTCAACAACAAGGGTAATGTGGCTGAGGTGGTATTGCCATATTTTTGAATGTTTACTAAAACTTTTTCTTCGTCTAAGCCCATTCTGTTGGCTGTAGCATCAATGATTCTTTTGTTTGCTTGGTGAGCTACTAACCAATTCACATCTTCTTTGGTTAAATTGTTGCGCTCCATTATTTTTTCGCTAACATCAGCCATTCCTGAAACAGCATATTTGAAAACAGTTTTACCATCTTGATAAACAAAATGTTGTCTGTTCTCAATAGTTTCAATTGATGGAGGTAATATAGATCCACCAGCATCAATTTTAAGATATTCTCTACCAATACCATCACTTCTTAAATATTCATCTTGTAAGCCTAGACCCTCGTGATTAGGTTCAAACAATACGGCTCCAGCTCCATCACCAAAAATAATACAAGTGGCTCTGTCTGTATAATCAATAATGGAAGACATTTTATCGGCACCAATTAAAAGTACTTTTTTGTATCGACCCGATTGAATATAGGCTGCGGCAGTTGACATTCCATAAAGAAAACTTGAACAAGCTGCCTGTAAATCAAAAGAGAAAGCATTTACAGCGCCTATTTGACTTGCCACATAAACTCCAGTAGCCGCCACAGGCATATCAGGAGTTGTAGTAGCCATGATAACTAAATCTATTTCAGCGGGATTGATATTAGCTTTAGAAATTAAATCTTGAGCAGCTTTGATAGCCATGAACGAAGTGCCTTTTCCTTTATCCTTCAACATTCTTCTTTCTTTGATACCAGTGCGGGTAGTAATCCATTCGTCATTGGTGTCAACCATGGTTTCCAGTACTTGATTTGAGAGTACAAATTCTGGAACATAAGCTCCAACTGCGGTAATTGCGGCTGTTATTGTAGTCATAAAAATGGTATTATTCTTTTACAATAGAAAAGTTGTGGAAATTACAAATTTTTTTTAAACCTAAGATGTTTAGTTTTGGATATTTCTTAAAATTAAGTAAAACAAAAAACTCTCACAAAGTGAGAGTTTGTTTTGTAAAAAAAACGTAATTAAGCAACAGCTACTGATTTATCAATAACTACTTGTCCTCTGTAATACATTTTACCTTCATGCCAGTAAGCTCTGTGGTATAAATGTGCTTCTCCAGTTACCGGGCAAGTTGCGATTTGAGCAACAGTTGCTTTATAATGAGTTCTTCTTTTATCTCTTCTTGTTTTGGAGATTTTTCTCTTAGGATGTGCCATTTTACTATATTATTTATCCGTTAATAGTTGTTTTAATTTGTCCCAACGCGGGTCAATATCATCTTCTTTTTTTGTTTCTTCTTTTATTTCTTTGACTTGTAATTCATTTAGTTTTTGCAAGGCTTCGGTTTGTAATGTTCCGTCTTTCACTCCAGGATGAACTCTTTTATGGGGAACAGACAATACAATCATTTCGTAAATGTATTGTGACAAATCTATTTGATGTTCTCCGTGAGGTAATATCAATAATTCATCATTATCATTGTTGTATTCGTCACCAAATTGTACAACCAATTTAATTTTTCCCTTAATAGGTAAATCAAATGGTTCTCCAGTTAAATCACAGGGAACATTTACGGTTCCTTTGTGCTTGAAGTTAATTTCCAACATAGTTGTCTTTTTTTCTAAAACAACATCTGCAGTAACATCACAATTTTCAAATTCGTCAAAACTAAACTCGTCAAAGAACTTTTTATTTATTTTAAATTCAAAATGGTGTTTTCCTAATTTTAATCCTATAAAAGGAATTAAATATTCATTTGTACTTTTCATCTAAACAACAATTTGAACTCAAGCCGAAGCTTCGCAACGGGAGTGCAAAGATATAAAATTATTGCAATTCCAATAACGTTATAAACATTTTTTTGTTTATAACTGTTTTTCTTTTGTTTTCAAGGGGTTTTTACTGATTTCCTGATATTCATATCTCGAATTATAGATATCAATAGCAGTATAAACAGCTTCTTTGAATGAATTATAATTGGCAATTCCTTTCCCGGCAATTTCATAAGCGGTGCCATGATCAGGAGAAGTTCTTATTTTGTTTAAGCCTGCGGTATAATTTACACCATTACCAAACGACAGTGTTTTAAACGGAATTAATCCTTGATCGTGATACGTAGCAATAACAGCATCGTATTTTTCATATTGATTACTTCCAAAAAAACCATCAGCAGCATAAGGGCCAAAGACCAAAGTGCCTTTTTCAAATAATTTTTTTAATGCTGGTTTAAGAATTTCGTCATCTTCTTTGCCAATAACACCATTGTCACCGGCATGAGGATTTAAAGCCAATACGGCAATTTTTGGTTTGTTTATCCCGAAATCTTGAATTAAACTATTTTTAACAGTTTCTATTTTTTGATGAATTAGTTTTTCTGTAAGATGTTTAGCTACTTCGTTTACGGGTATGTGATCAGTCAATAAACCCACTCTTAAATTATCTTGAACCATTAACATTAGGGCATTGCCTTCTAATTCTTGATCTAAGTAATCGGTATGTCCTGGAAATTTAAATTCTTCGGATTGAATGTTATATTTATTTATTGGCGCTGTAACTAAAACATCAATTTGATTTTCTTTAAGTGCTTTTGTACCAGCCACAAATGATTTTATAGCATATTTACCTATGTTTTCATCATTAACCCCAAAATTCAAATCAACCCCTTCTCGCCAAATATTTAATACATTTATTTTTCCAACCACCAATTGATTTAGATGGTCAATTCCGTGAATAGGTGCGTTCAATTCTAATGTTTTTTTAATAAAAGAGAGCACCTTTACATTAGCAAAAATAACAGGCGTGCAAAGCTCTAACATTCTTGAGTCTTCGAAAGTCTTAAGGATTACTTCGCTTCCAATACCGTTCAAATCTCCGATTGAAATTCCAACGATTATATTTTCTGCTTTTTTCATAAGAAATACATGTTATTTATTGCTAATTTTGAAGTGCAAATTTAGTAAAATAAAACCATAATGTTTACAGGAATAATTGAAACCCTTGGAATAATAAAAGAAATTCAAAAAGATAATGATAATCTCCATTTGACAGTCTCCTCATCAATTACTAACGAGTTAAAAATTGATCAAAGTGTGGCTCATAATGGGGTATGTTTAACCGTAGTTGGAATAAGTAATGATGAATATACAGTAACCGCTATTAATGAAACAATTGAAAAAACCAATATAGGAGAATGGAAGTTGGGGGATTTGATTAATTTAGAAAGGGCTATGAAACTTGGAGATCGCCTTGACGGACATATTGTACAAGGTCATATAGATCAAACGGGTATATGTAAGTATATTGAAGAAGCAAACGGAAGTTGGATTTTTACTTTTGAATACGACAGCCAATTAAATAACATTACCATTGAGAAAGGTTCTATAACGATTAACGGAGTCAGTTTGACAGTTGTTAATTCTAAAAAAAATGAATTTAGTGTTGCTATTATTCCTTATACCTATGAACATACCAATTTTAAAACTTTTGAAATAGGGACTAAAATAAATTTAGAATTTGATGTTGTAGGAAAATATGTCGCCCGACTGTATTCTTCAACTTAAAAGTAAATGACTAAAAAGACAGAATATAAAAAAAGCTTCAAATTACTTTGAGGCTTTTCTTTTATTTAATTGAGCAATTTTATACAATCCATAGGTTAATGACACAAATACCAATATCATAATTCCCCCGTCCAATGGAGACCCAGGAGGAGGTGGCGGTGTTGATGGAGGAGGTGGTCCAGGTGCAGCAAAGACGTTTGTCAATGGTAACAAAAGCACGACCAAAAAAATAAAAAATCTGTTCGGGACAATTTTCATAGTGCGTAAAAGTAAAAAAAAAATCTATTCACCAAAATAATTACTTTCTAAATTCGATAATTTAAACTAAAAATAAACAAACAACCATGTTGATTTAAATGCAATTCTCGATTTTTATTATCAAAATCTAAATAAATCACGTTTTATATTAACGAGATTTTTTAGAAATTAGTATTCATTCGTTAAAAAAATAAAAGCCTCAAATTGAGGCCTTTGTTTTGTGGTCCCACTTGGGCTCGAACCAAGGACCACCTGATTATGAGTCA